>DASZCB010000001.1:0-2947 GCA_035943575.1 Rhodanobacter sp.
ACCGAGGCCCGCGATGATGAAGCTGAGTGCCACCGCCGGCCCCGCATTGGTCGCGGCCTGCTGGCCGGCCAGCACGAAGATACCGACGCCAATGATGCCGCCGATGCCGATCGCGGTGAGCTGCCAAAGCCCCAGCACGCGGCGGAAATCGCCACGCGACCCCACCTCCGCCTGCAACTGCTCGACCGACTTGTGACGCACCAGCTTGCTGAAGAAACTCATCGCATGACCCCTGGAAGCAAGCGGCGATCATAGCGAATGCGCCCCGGCGTACACAGCGCAGTGCAACACGACAGCTTGATCCGGGAGAGCGGCTTCAGCCGCGATGCCCTTCAGTTCGCGGCTGAAACTGCCCCCGCAACGGAAGATGGCCGACGTAGCCACGGCAGCGCCAGCGCGCTGAGACCGAAGATCGCCGCGATGGCGAATATGATATGGCCGTCCAAATGATCGACGCCGAACCAGCGACCGCTCAGCAGCGGCACCAGCGCCGTCGCCAGCGCGCGCAGGCCCTCCGCCCACGGCGCCCAGCGCCGCTGTTCCATCAGCGCACCGATCACAGATAGGCTGGCCACCAGATAGAACGCGTAGCCCAGCAACGTCGGCAGGCTGGCGGTGCCGGCCATGCCGAGAAACTGCGTGGCCATCGCCAGCAGCAGCGCGAACTGCAGCAGTGCGTAGACTTTGAGTGGCCGCGACAGCGGTGGATCGAAGCGCTCGCCAGGCATCACGAAGGCCGGCTTCGGATAGCGCGTCGCCACGTCGGCAGGCCGCCAACCCGGCGGTTTCAGCCACACCAGCAGCTTGTCGCGCCAGCGCTGCGCGTGCCACGCATCCGTCGCCGTGTGCCAGTACACCTCGGCATTCGCCCACAGTGGGTTCCAGCTGCGCAGCGGCGAGCGTGTGCCGTATACCGGCGGGTCGGTGTCGTCTTCCTCGACGAAGCTGCCGAACAGCCGGTCCCACACGATCAGGATGCCGCCGTAGTTGCGGTCGAGGTAACGATCGTTCACCGCGTGATGCGCGCGATGGTTGGACGGAGAGCAGAACACGCGATCGAACCAGCCGAGCCGGCCGATCTGTTCGGTGTGCACCCAGAACTGGTACAGCAGGTCGATCAGCGCCACGATCACGAACACCTTCAGCGGCACGCCGAACACCGCCATCGGTAGGTAGAACAGCCAGCCCAGCAGCACGCCGCTGCCGGTCTGGCGCAGCGCGGTGGACAGGTTGTAGTGCTCGCTCTGGTGATGCACCACGTGCGCGGCCCACAGGATGTTCACCTCATGCCCGCAGCGGTGCAGCCAGTAGTAGCAGAAGTCGTACATCAGCAACGCGCCGGCCCATACCCACAGGCTGTCCGCCGGCAGGGTGAACAGCGCCAGGTGCTGCACGCACCACGCGTAGATGCCCAAGGTCAGCAGCTTGCTGAACACGCCCACGATCTGCGAGATCACGCCCAGCCCGATGCTGTTGACCGCATCGCTGCTCGCGTATGCACGCCGGCCACGCAGCTTCGCCACCAGCAGTTCCAGCGCGATAAGCACGAAGAACACCGGTGTCGCCCAGGTGATGATGAGTTCCTGCGTGTTCAATGCGCTGCTTCCGCCTCGATCAATTTGTCGTCGCGCTGCACCGAGCGTGCGATCCACCACACCGCCAGATAATACGTCGTCAGCACCCACAGGTTCGACAGCGGAATCGCCGCGTGGAAGCGGTTCCATGCCAGCAGGCTGTCGCTGAGCATGAACAACAGCGCGCCGACGGCGGCCCGGCGCGCACTGCTGGACTGCGCATCACCGCGCAGCGCGAACACCCGCGCCCGCACCAGCGCCTGCCCGCCCATGCTGGCCAGCACCAGCACATAGACGACCACCGGCACGCGCAGCGCAGCGCCGATCGAATCCCACAATAGGTACAAGTTGACCGCGCCGTAGCCGAGACTGGCGAACAGCAACCACGGCCGTGCCGCAAAACGGCTATCGCCGAGGAAGGCGGTGAGAAAGCATACGTGGCCGAACAGGAAGGCCACGAGACCCGGCACGAACAGATCCTGCGGCAGCATCAGCAACACGTCGCCCAGCCACGAGAACGCGATGCCGCTGCAGATCCAGCGTCGGTAATGCAGGGACAGCATCGGCCGCGCGCACCAGGCCAGCGCAAAGATCAGTGCCGTCGCCAGTGGCTTGCACAGCCAGTGCAGCCACTGCCAGCGCGGGTCATACATGGCGCACAGCGCGCCGACGATCGCGCCGAGCGCCGCGACCGCCGTCACGCCAGCAAACCAGTACGGAAAAACCTTCGCCTCCACTGCACGCGGAGGCGAAGGCGATGCGGATAACGGTGAGGAGGATGGCGACATGCGGCAAGTATCGGACATCCCATCGCTCAGCGGATGCTGACGAGCCGCGCCCCGGGATCCTACCGGGGCGCGGACCTGCTGCGACTTAGAAGCGCAGGGTTGCCGTCAGCATGGCAGCACGCGGCGCTCCCGCCTGCAGGGTGGCGAACTGGCCCTGCGGGTCGTTGGCGATGAAGCCGTTGGTGCCGATGGAGCCGAAGTACCGCTTGTCGGCGAGGTTGGTCACGTTGAGTGCGAACTTCAGGTCCTCCAATACGCCGACCTTGCCCACGTCGTAGGACGCCGACGCGTTGAACAGCCAGTACGACGGCACCGACGCATCATTGGTATAGGTGTAATAGCGCTTGCCGGTGTAGTTGGCCGACGCGCGCAGATCCCACGGACCCGACACCCAGGCCAGTTCGCTGAAGAACAGCTGCTTCGGGCTGTCCACCACCGTCTTGCCCTTGGTCGGCACCACGGTGCTGCCGTCCATGTAGTTGTCGTCGTAGCGCGAGCGGTTGTACGACAGCGAGTTGTTCCAGCGCAGTTCCGGCGTCAGCTTGAGGTTGAACGCCAGCTCGGCGCCACGGCTGGTGGCCGAAC
>DASZCB010000002.1:0-3875 GCA_035943575.1 Rhodanobacter sp.
GATCAAGGCAGCGCACGAGCTGCAGGTCGGCGACCTGGTCTACATCCCCGGTCACGTGATGCTGGTGATCGGCCAGATCGGTGGTCAGCCGTACGTGATCCACGACGTGGGCGACATGAGCTATCACAAGAATGACGGCAGCATCGCCCACATCAAGCTCAACGCGGTATCGGTGACCCCGTTGCTACCGATGCTGTTCGACGATCAGCAGACCTTTGTCGATCACATGACCAGCATCGTGCGCATCCGTCGTTGAACCCGTCGCCGCTTGCTTCAACAAGAAGAAGCCAGGACACGGATTTCAAGAAAGCTTGCTCATGAAAATCACCGACATCCAGTTCGGCATGCGGGTACCGCTGAAGATACCGTTCAAGACCGCGGTGCACGTGGCGGCAGCCAAGTCGAACGTGATCACCAAGATCGACCTGGATGGCCCTCGCTGTGCCAGTTCAATCCGGTCGATGGTGGGGTAATCTTCACCGAAGCGGAAATCTCGGTGACAGAGGTATCCGGCTTGGGCATCCGCGAGATCCGCGGGCTGGAGAGCTTGTGAAAAAAATCGCCACCTGCCACGAACGTTCACCGACACCCTCTTTTGGAGAGGGATGGTTTCACGCTGCACATCTGCTCGGCCTGTCATTGGCTTCCTTGCTGCTTGCGGGATGCCTGCACCGCGGCAGCACGACACCGCGTTGGACCAGTGCGCGCCAGCTGGTGCTGGTCACTATTGCCGACTGGGACGCCGATCACGGCACACTGCGGACGTATACGCGGAGTGAGCATGGCTGGGTGGCGGCGGGCATCGACGCGCCGGTCACCATCGGCCGCAACGGCGCGGCCTGGGGTCTGGGATTGAACGCGCCGCAAAGTGGCGGACCGGTCAAGCGCGAAGGCGACAACCGCAGTCCGGCCGGCGTGTTCCGCATCGGCGATACCTTCGGCTACGCCAGCCGTGTCGACACCGCGATGCCATATCTGCCACTCAACGCCACCGAGTATTGCGTCGACGTCAGCGGCGCGGCGTACTACAACCGCATCGTCGATGCGAACGTGGTCGGTGCCGACGCAGTGAAAGGTTCCACCGAGCCAATGCGACGCGATCTGCACGCCGACGGCGACCAGCGCTACCGCATGGGTTTCGTGATCGAGCAGAACCCGCAGGCGAAGCCGCTGGCGGGCAGCTGCATCTTCGCGCACCTGTGGCAATCGCCAACCGATGCGACGGCGGGCTGCACCGCGATGACGCCGCCGGTGATGCAGTCGTTGCTGGCATGGCTGCGACCGCAGGACGAGCCGATCTTCATCCTGCTGCCGCAGCACGAATACGCACGGCTGCGCACAGACTGGCAGTTGCCGGCGATCGCCGCGACAGGTGTCGCGCCGTGAGTGCAGCCGCGCGCGTGCTGACGGGCCCGGCCACCGGTGCGCTGATTGGCCTGTTGCGGGCCGGCTGGAATCCGCCGCTGGCGTTGCAGGTTTCCAACGTGGCGCTGCCGACCGGAAAGCTGTGGCCGAACGCGTTGCAGATGATGGTGGTGCACGCTATGGGCTTGCCGCTGAGTCCGCTGGGCCTGATGCTTGCGGTCGATACCCTTCCCGACGCACCGGCCACGCTCGGCAACGTCACCGCCGATCTCACCGCCACCAGAGTGGTCACCCGACAATCGAGGCGCGATACCGCATGAGTTTTGATGTACAGGATTTCGACGCGATCGTGATCGGCGCCGGCATGGCCGGTGCGTCGGTCGCCTATTTCATGGCGCCGCATGCACGGGTGCTGGTGCTGGAGCGTGAATCCTATGCCGGCATGCATTCCACCGGACGTTCGGCGGCTCTGTTCTGCGAGACTTACGGCTCGCCGCAGGTGCGCGCGCTGACCCGCGCCACGCGCCCGTTCCTCGCGCAGCCGCCGGAAGGTTTCGCGACCCAGCCCATTCTCAGGCGACTCGGTGCCACCGTCATCGGCAACGCCGCGCAGGTCGATGGCGTGCGTGCGATGTACGAGGCGATCGCGCCGTTCACTCGCGATATCGAGTTGCACGATCAGGCCCGCGTGCTGGCGATGGTACCGGTGCTACGCCCCGAGGCCGCGCAGATCGGTCTGCACGAACCCGGCGCATCCGACATCGACGTTAACGAGCTGCATCAGGGTTTCCTGCGCGGGTTGCGCGCGCGCGGCGGGCAGCTGCGTCTGAATGTCGGCATCCGCGCGATTACGCATACGGCGGCCGGCTGGCAGGTCGACGATGGCGAGCAGGCGTTCCGCGCGCCGCTGTTGCTCAACGCGGCCGGTGCCTGGGTCGATCAGGTGGCGGCACTGGCCGGGGTGGCGCCGATCGGCATCACGCCGAAGCGGCGCTCCGTCTTCCTGTTCGATCCGCCGGAAAATCTCGCCACCGCGCAGTGGCCGTTCATCACCAGCTTCGACGAGAGCTATTACTTCAAACCCGATGCCGGCCTGCTGCTTGGTACGTGCGCGAACGCCGATCCGGTGGAACCGCACGACGTGCAGCCGGAAGACTACGACATCGCACTGGGTATCCACCGCATCGAGGAAGCGACCACGCTGACCATCCGCCGACCGCGGCGAAGCTGGGCCGGCCTGCGCTCGTTCGTCGCCGACGGCGATCTGGTCGGCGGCTTCGCACCGGATGCACCCGGGTTCTTCTGGGTCGCCGCGCAGGGCGGCTACGGCATCCAGACCAGTGCCGCGATGGGCGAAGCCTGCGCGAATCTGGCGCTGGGCCGGCCGCTGCCATCGCCGCTGGTGGATGCCGGTTTGTCCGCCGCAATGCTGGCGCCGCGCGCCCCGCGGCATCGCTAGGTGCAGGTGCCAGGAAGCGCATCACGCACTGCTCCCTGGGTTCCATCGAATCCCGGATCATCTGGTGCGTCGATTGATGCGACGGCACCCTTGCCGGTTATGGTTGCTGACGTGTCTGCGGTTGAAATGCGTCGCGGTGGTGGTCGATGAAGGCGGACATCAGGCGCGCGATGTCATCGGGTATCTGCAAGGTGGCGAAGTGTCCCGCGTCGAGGATGTGGATCTCGGCCTGTGGCGCATCGCGCAGATAAGCCTTCGCGCCGGGGACGGTAAAAAAGTCGTCGCGACTTCCCCACATGACGAGCACCGGTATCTTCATTTTTCGCAGCATGGCCTGCCACGCCGGGTAGTGGCCAAGGTTGTTGCCGTAATCGAACCACAAGTCGTTGCGCGCTTCGATAACGCCGGGTCGTTGCACCGATTCGGTCATCAGCAGAGATGCATCAGCGCCGATACCCTCTTCGTCGGTCCATCCTGCGTGAGGCACGGTCAGTCCACGGGCGTAAGCGGTACGTCGCTGGTCGACCGTCGTGCTTCGATGATCCCAGTGCCGACGCAACTCGCTTTTCGGATCCTGCGCGTACGGAAAGCCATCGAGGTGGATGACGCCGTTCTGCACGACGATCGCGGTAATCGCTGACGGGTTGTCAGCGATCAGGCGAAAGCCAACCGGAACGCCGTAATCCTGCATGTACAGGCTGTATCGCCGGATGCCGCGGGCCGCCAGAAAATCGCGAACGGTATCCGCCACATGGTCGAAGGTGTACGGCCACGACCGGTGATCGGGTACGTCCGAATAGCCAAACGCGGGATAGTCGACGGCAATGACGTGCACTCTGCCGTGCTGCATCTCCAGCAGATCGTCCATGACCTTCGCATACATGAAGGAGGACAGCGGATAGCCGTGGAGAAACACGATGGTGGGAGCGCCAGGATCGCCACCTTCGCGGAAGAACAGGTTGACGCCATTCGCTTTTTGCCAACCCTCGGAAAGCGTTGTCGCTGCCGCTGGACTGGCTACGCCGAGTGTACTGGCGATCAGGAAAACCAT
>DASZCB010000003.1:0-3353 GCA_035943575.1 Rhodanobacter sp.
TGGAAACTCATGCCGCCGTCCCATACCTTGAACAGCGCCAGCGGATCGGTCCAGATCCAGTTGATCTCGACATAAAACAGCATGTACCACACGCGTCCACCGACGATCACGCCCATCATGCCGTAGAACAGCAGGTCGCCCAGCGCATCGCGGCTGACCGGCAGGCGCCCGCGACGGCGTCGGTACTCGCCCAGCACGGCGACAAAGAAGAATCCGAGCAGATACATCAGTCCGTACCAGTGCACCTGGATCGGGCCGAGGTGAAAGGCGACGGGATCGATATCGACGACGAAAGGCTGGGACATCATGGGGGCAACGCTGGCTGGCAAAGGTCAAGTGTAGCGGGCCACGAATGTCTGGCGTCAGCACCTCTTCCGATCACGCCCGAACGGGGGCTAGAATCTGCCGGCAGACGCTGCCTGAGCCGGGGAAGGAAATCGGGCAGCCGTCGGCAGCATCGAAAGGATGCCCGAACCCAGTCAGGTCGTTGCGCTCCAGACGAACCGGCTCACCACACGGAGCGTGCTAGGGGAAAATCGATGTCCTACCGTTTTGCGCGGGCCATGCTGTCCGCTGCCTGCCTGCTGTTGCCCGCCACTACCATCGCGACCGATCTGATTCCGGTGGAAGATTTCGCGCATCACCCGCTGCTGACCATGCCGCGACTCTCGCCGAATGGCCAATACCTCGCCGTCAACATGAATGACCCCGACGGCGACTCACACTTGCTGGCCATCTACAAGGTGGACGACATGAAGCAGCCGGTGAGCATGTTGCGCCTGCCCAAATATGAGATTGCCGCCGACATCACCTGGGTCAGCAATACTCGACTGGTGGTAGGAAAAGGCAAAATGTACGGCTCGATCGACAAGCCTTTCCTGACCGGCGAAGTGATTGCCTCCGATCTGGATGGCAAGAATCAGGATTACCTGTACGGCTTCGAAGGCAAGTACGGGTCGCGTGCGGGGGTGCGCGGTATCGATCGCGGCTGGGGCTTCGTCGATGGCCTGCCACAACCGACCAACGGCCACTTCTACCTGACCACGCGAAGCTGGGAAAACACCAATTTCAGCACGCTGTACGACGTTGACGCGAGCAAGAACAGCCGCCACCTGATCGGCCAGATCAACGTCGGCGACATGAACTTCATGGTTGGTGCCGATGGCAACGCCCACTTTGCCTACGGGCGCAACGACAACTACGACTACGTCGTCTACCACCAACAGGCAAACGGCTGGGCTCAGATGGCTCCCGCCCAGATCGGCGGCAGTTTCACACCGATCTTCTTCACCCCGGACAAACAGGGCATCTATGCCCACTATAGCGCTGGCGGCGGCCCTACCAAACTGGTGGCACAGGACGAGAACGGCGGCAACCGCAAGTTGCTCGCCAGCGACAGCTTCAGCAGTATCGGCGGTATCGAGTGGACACCGTTACCGTACCAGCCGTTCGCCACCGTGCCAGCCACCGGCGTACCCAAGGTCAGCTACATCGACCCTAACCTGCCCACGGCAAAACTGCATCGTGCGTTGAGCCTGAAATTCCCCGGCAGCTACATCCACTTCGTCGACTTCAGCGAGGACGGCGGCAAACTGCTGTTCTCGGTGAGCAGCGACCGCGATCCGGGCACCTACTATCTGATCGACACGCACAACTACAAGGTATTCAAGCTGTTTGCCACGCAGCCATGGATCGACCCGGCCAAGATGGCCGAGCGTCGCCCGCTGCACTTCAAGACCAGCGACGGCATGGAGCTGGAGGCGATCCTGACGATTCCGAATGGCGCCAGCCAGACCAACTTGCCGATGATCCTGTTGCCGCACGGCGGCCCGATCGGCGTACAGGACGACTGGTCTTACGACGGCGACGCCCAGTTCCTCGCCAGCCGTGGCTATCTCGTCCTGCAGGTGAATTACCGCGGATCCAGCGGCCGCGGCGAGGACTTCAAGGAAGCCGGCTACCTGAAATGGGGTACCCGCATCCAGCAGGATCTGATCGACGGCGTGAAGTGGGCGATCGCGGAGAAATACGCCGACCCGCAGCGCGTCTGCGTCTACGGCGGCAGCTTCGGCGGCTACTCTGCGATGATGACCACGATCCGCGCCCCCGGCATGTTCAAGTGCGCGGTCGGTTATGCCGGCGTCTACGACTTGGCGATGATGTACAAGAAGGGCGACGTCCAGGAGAACAAATCCGGCCGCAGCTATCTGAAAATGGTCATCGGCAAGGACGATGCCGACCTCGACGCCAACTCGCCCGACAAGCTGGCCGCCAAGATCGACGTACCGCTGCTGCTGATTCATGGCGAAGACGACAAGCGCGCGCCATTCGCGCAGGCCAAGGCGATGCGTGCGGCGCTGGATGCTGCGCACAAACCGTATGAGTGGCTGAGCAAGCCGGGCGAAGGTCACGGCTTCTACGATGAGAAGAACAATATCGAACGCCTCACCCGCCTGGAGGCCTTCTTCACCAAATACATCGGCCCCAGCAACGCCATGCACTGACGGCGCTGCTGCATCACCCAAAGAAAGGCGCTACGGCGCCTTTCTTTTTGGCCTATGGCCGATCGCTTGTTGAGGTAGCGGGCACGGCACGAACACGAATCAGAGCAGCACGGGCCGATCCGGCAACTCGTCCGGGTTTGTTGCCTGACCGTCGCCGGGGAAATGCCGGGTCAGCAAGGCGTTCGCGGCGGCAATGCCTTCGAGGCTGCCTTCGCGCCATTGTCCGCGGGCAAAGCGCTCCTGCATGCTGGCGCAGATGTCGTTCCACTCGCTGGCCGCCACTTTTGCCGCGATACCGCGATCGGCGACGATCTCGATGCGATGCTCAGCCATCAGCACGTAGAACAACACACCGCTATTGCACTCGGTATCCCACACCCGCAGCTGGGCGAACACTTGCCGAGCGCGCGTGGGCGAATCGAGGCCGTCCAGCACGGCCAATGGTGCCAGTCGCGACTCAATCGCGAAGCAGACTTCCCCGCGATGGCTGCGCTCGCTGGCGGCAACCGCCGCCGTCATCTCGTCAAGCAATGCGGCAGAGAAACGTCGGGGCAACTGGAACCAGCCACCGAACAGGTTGACCAACAGTCGTTGCATGCGCGCCATCACCAGCTCCCCGACGAACCGCCGCCGCCGAAACTGCCGCCACCACCACTGAAACCACCACCGCCAAAGCCGCCACCACCTCCGCCCCAGCCACCACCACCGAAGCCGCCCCAGCCACCGCCGCCGATCGAGCGTCCGGCCCCACCAGGCAACAGCATCAGCACGCCGCCGATTAACGCGCCGATGATGCCTGCACCCATCGAGATCAACAGCCACAGCAGGCCGCCGACCAGCACCGCACCC
>DASZCB010000004.1:0-8288 GCA_035943575.1 Rhodanobacter sp.
CACCTGGCGCTCGGCGAAGAACACCCGGATCAGCGCATAGAGCCGTGCACGCAGCTTCAGCGAGGCGATCCGATCCGTAGTATCCATCAACCCGCCTCGTGTTCTTTCAGCAGCGCCAGCAACTGCGCCTCGTCCCATACCGCCACGCCCAGCTCCTGCGCCTTGTCGAGCTTGGAGCCGGCGGCTTCGCCGGCGACCACGAAGCTGGTCTTCTTCGATACCGAACCGGAAACCTTGGCGCCCAGCGCCTCCAGCCGTTCCTTCGCTTCATCACGACTGAGCGAAGTGAGCGTGCCGGTGAGCACGATGGTCTGTTCGGCCAGCGGTGCGTGCGCCACCGCCGCCGTTGCCGGAATCGCATCGAGCAGGCGCTGCATCGCTGCCTCAGCTTCGCGCATTTCGGCCAATCCAACCGGATCGGCGAGAAAAATTTCCAGGCCCGTCGCTGCTGCCTGCGGCACGCCAGCAGTGATCCAGTGCGCCGCTCCACCCGCCTGCAGCTGGTCGAGGGTGGGGAAATGTTGCGCCAGTAGCTTGCAGCTCTTGGGGCCGAGCTTGCTGATTTTCGCCATATCCAGCAAGACGCCGAGATTCAGACGATCGCGTAACAGTGGCGACGGCGCGGTCTCGTCACTGAAAACGATGCCCGCCGCAAGTAGTGCATCGACCACCTGCTGGTTGCCTTTCTGCGCAAAGAACCCGGCGATCGAGGTGGCCACTTCGTCGCCGATGTCGGGCAGCACGCGCAACACCGGCGCCGGCATGCTGCGCACGACATCCAACCGGCACAGCCACGCCGCCAGCGTCTTCGCTGTGCTTTCGCCGATGTGCATGATGCCGAGCGCAAACAGGAAGCGCGCCAGCGTGGTGTGCCTGCTCGCCGCGATCCCTGCCACCAAATTTTCGGCCCACCGAGTCGCCACCTTGCCGGCCTTCACCGTCTCCGGCGTGGTGCCGTCGCGCTCGTCGATGCGTTGCTTCATGTCGACGAAATCATCCACGCCCAAGCCATACAGATCAGCCGGCGTGTGCACGATGTCGAGCTCGACCAGCGCGTCGGCAAAACGCTCGCCGAGGCCTTCGATGTCCATTGCCCGGCGCGAGGCAAAATGGATCAGTGCCTCCTTGCGTTGCGCGGCGCAGATCAACCCGCCGGAACAGCGCCAGGCCGCCGCGCCCTCCTCGCGAATCAGTGCGGAGCCGCAGATCGGACAGTGCGTCGGCATCGTCCACGGCACCGTGCCGGCCGGGCGCTGATCCTCGATCACGCGCACCACCTCGGGGATCACGTCGCCAGCGCGCCGCACGATCACCGAGTCGCCAATGCGCACGTCCAGCCGGGCGATCTGGTCGGCGTTGTGCAGCGTGGCGTAGGTCACCGTCACGCCGGCCACCTGCACCGGCTCCATCCGCGCGCGTGGCGTCGCTGCGCCGGTGCGGCCGATCTGAATTTCGATGTCGAGCAGGCGAGTGGTCTGCTCCTGCGCCGGAAATTTGTGCGCGATAGCCCAGCGTGGTGCACGTGAAACGAAACCCATCTCGCGCTGGCCGGCATAGTCGTCGAGCTTGTAGACCACACCATCAATGTCGTACGGCAGCGCGTCGCGCTTGGCGCCGATACGCCGAAAGTACGCGATCAGGCCGTCGAAGCCGCGCGCGGTGTCCACTTCCGGCGATACCGGAAAACCCCACTCGCGCAACTGCTGCAAGGTGGCGGAATGCGTCGACGGCAGCTCGCCACCTTCGACTACGCCGATCGCGTAGGCGAAGAAACTCAGCCGCCGTTTCGCGGTGATCGCAGGATCGAGCTGGCGCAACGAACCGGCCGCGCCGTTACGCGGATTTGCCAGCGGCTTCTCGTCATGCGCGCGGGCGTACTTGTTGAACGCCTCGAAATCCTTGCGCAACATGATCACTTCGCCGCGTACTTCCAGCACGTCAGGCCAGCCCTTGCCGCGCAGTTTCAACGGGATCGCCCGCACCGTACGCAGGTTCGCGGTCACATCCTCGCCGGTTTCGCCGTCGCCGCGGGTAGCGCCCTGCACGAACACGCCGCGCTCGTAGCGCAGGCTTATCGCCAGGCCGTCCAGCTTCGGCTCGACCGAAAATACCGGTTCGCGCCGATCCAGCGTCTGCTCGATGCGCCGCTCGAACTCCGCCACTTCGCGGAAACGCTCACGCTCCGTCTCACCGTCCTGCTCGAACGCATTGCTCAGCGACAGCATCGGCAACTGATGACGCACTTCGGCAAAGCCGCCATGCGCCCGTGCGCCGATCTTGCGCGTGGGCGAATCGACCGAAGCCAGCGCGGGATATTCAGCCTCCAGCGCTTCCAGCTCGCGCATCAGGCGGTCGTAGTCGGCGTCGGTGATGTCCGCATCGTCGAGTACGTGATAGCGGTAATTAGCCTGCTCGATCTGCGCCCGCAGCTCGGCGGCGCGGGCGACAGTGTCTGCAGGGGCCGGGCGTTCGCTCATGCGGGTCTCCTTCGGATCTCCCCGCAGTTTAACGACACCGGTGAACGATGACTGCGCCCCGACAGGCTCAGCGGTGCAAATGTCCCGCCGCATCGGGTTGGTAGACGATCTCCAGCACCTTCAGACGGCGTTTGCGACCGTCCGATGTCGGCCAGTCGATCCGCTGGCCACGGGCCAGACCGAGCAAGGCACTGCCCACCGGTGCCAGGATCGACACCGTGCCGGTCGCACCGGCGGCGGCCGGATACACCAGGGTCAGCGTGAGTTTCTCGCCGTTGCTCTCATCCTCGAACGTGACAGTGGAATTCATCGTCACGGTGTGCGCCGGCATCGCCGCCGGTTCCACCACATCCGCACGGTCGAGCTCGGCACGCAGCGCGCCGAGATTCGTCGCTTCAGCGGCTGGCAGACGCACCAACAAGGCCTCGATGCGCTCAATGTCGATGCGGGAAATGGTGATCGGTGGTTTGCTGCTCATGGCTTTTCCTGGTGCGGCTCCTGCCGCGCAAAAGCACACGCCGGAACGAAAACCGCTCCGGCGTGTGGGGTCGTTATTCGTCGTCATGCAATACGTGGGCATGACTGGCAGATGAAACAAGGCTGACTCTGCTGACACCCGCCACGGAAAGCAAGTTGTCACAGCAGGTATCATGCCGGGCAATGTCACCCCATCCCGCCGCGAATCCCCACGCTGCCGCTTCCACTGCCCTCACGCCAGCGACGGTTCCTGTCGATATGCCCGTGCTTTCCTCGCGCGAACGTTTCCGCGGCCTGCTGTGGCTGGTGGCCGCCGCGTTCTTCATGCAGGCGCTGGATTCCACCGTGGTCAACACCGCGGTCCCGGCAATGGCCGAAGCGCTTCGGGTGACACCGCTGGGCATGCGCACGGCGCTGACCAGTTACGTGCTGACCCTGGCGATCCTGATACCGGCCAGCCCGTGGCTGTGCGACCGGCTGGGCACGCGGCGGGTGTTCGGCATCGCGATCGTGGTGTTCGGCGTGGGCTCGCTGTTGTGCGGCGTCGCGCAGACACTGCCGCAACTGGTCGCCGCACGCGTACTGCAAGGCGTCGGTGGCGCTTCGCTGATGCCGGTAGGCCGTTACGTGCTGGTGCGCAGCATCGACAAGCGCGAGTTCGTGCGCGCGATGAGCACGGTCGCCACGTTCGGTCTGCTCGGCTCGGTGCTCGGGCCGCTGCTCGGCGGCGCGCTGGTGCAGTTCACCTCATGGCGGCTGATCTTTCTGATCAACGTGCCGGTGGCGATCGCCGGTGTGTGGATGAACATGCGCGACATGCCCGACTATCGGCTGGAGCATGCGAACCGTTTCGACCTGCTTGGTTTCCTGCTGTTTGCCGCTGCCTCGGCGCTGCTGCTCACCGCATCGGAACTGGCCGGCAGCACGCCGGTACCGTGGCAGCGGATCGGCCTGTGCAGCGCCGCTGCCTTGCTACTGGGCACCATCTACGTATGGCACAGCCGACGCACCGCGCATCCGGTGGCCGATCTCAAGCTGCTCCGTGTGCGCAGCGTGTGGGTGTCGCTGGCCGGCGGCCTGTTCACCCGGCTCGGCATCTCCGGCATGTTCCTGCTGCTGGTGCTGTTCCTGCAGGTAGGCTGCGGCTGGTCGCCGCTGATGGCCGGCTTGATGATGGTGCCGCAGGCGCTTGGCGCGATCAGCGCCAAGTGGGCGATCAACCGTGCCCTGGTGCACTTCGGCTACCGCCGCCTGCTGCTCGGCAATACGTTGTTAGTTGCGCTGCTGCTGGCCACGTTCGCCCTGCTCGGCCCGACCTCGCCGGTGTGGCTGATCGCGCTGCTGACGTTCCTTTATGGCTGTTTCGCGGGAATGCAGTACACCGCGATGAACACGCTGATCTACAACGACGTGGGCATCGAGTATGCCTCGATGGTCTCGTCGATGGCCTCGACCGCGCAGTACCTTGCGATGAGCTTCGGCATTGCGCTGTCCACCTTACTGATGGAGGCTATGCTGCAGGGGCACGCCCACGACGACTACGTGGTGGCGTTCCGCTGGACCGTGTTGCTGCTGGCGGCGATCACCGCGCTGGCCAGCCGCGTGTTCAGCCACTTGCGGCACGATCGCCCACTGCCCGGCGCTGCCGTCACCGAGTAAGCGGACGCGCCGGCGGCGATGCCATAGCATGTCGGCCTCCGTGTAGCATGCAGGTTCTGTCGATCATCCGGACGCGCATCGCATGCACCACGCCAGCGACATCCTGTTCACTCTGTTCATCGTGTTCGTCGCCGCGCAGATCGGTGGCGAGATCGCGCAGCGGCTGAAGCTGCCCGGCGTGGTCGGCGAGATCGCCGCCGGCTGCGTGATCGGCCCTTCGCTGCTCGGCTGGATCACCCCCGACCAGATCGTCACCGGTACGCCGCTGGACGTGCTGGCCGAGATCGGCGTGGTGCTGCTGCTGTTCGCGGTGGGCCTGGAAACACGGCTGGAAGACCTGAAGAAAGTCGGCAAGGTGGCGCTTCTGGTGGGCGTGCTGGGCGTGCTGGTGCCGTTCGGCATGGGCAGCGTGTGGGCGCACGGCAGCGGCTTCGAGTGGGACAAATCGCTGTTCATCGCCGCCGCCTTCGTCGCCACCTCGGCCGGCATTACCGCCCGCGTGCTGCAGGAACTGGGCGCCTTGCAGCGCATCGAGAGCAAGGTCATCCTCGGCGCGGCCGTGATCGACGACATCCTCGCCATGCTGCTGCTCGGCGTGGTGGTGTCGATGCAGGGCGGTAGCGGTTTCAACCTCTCGCACCTGCTGCTGGTGCTGGCCGGAGCTATCGGTTTCATCGCGGTGATCGGCTGGGGCGGCGCGCGGGTGATGCGCTGGAATTCCGTCTGGCTGGAAAAACCACTGGCCCCCCATTCGCCCTTGATGATCGTGCTGGCGCTGTGCCTCGGGCTTGCCTACCTGTCCACCCTGTTTGGGCTGGCCGCGATCATCGGTGCCTTCCTGGCCGGCATGATCGCCTCGGAAACGCGTCAGCAGCACACGCTGGAACAGCAGACCATGCCACTGCTGGCACTGCTCACACCGTTCTTCTTCGTGGTCACCGGCAGCAAGATCGATCTGCACGAACTTGCCAGCGCCGACGCGCTGCTGATGCTGGCCGTGGTCACCGCCATCGCGATCGCCTCCAAGCTGATCGGCGGCTGGCTCGGTGCGCTCTCGCTGGGCAAGCGCAGCGCCACCATCATCGGTTTCGGCATGGTGCCGCGCGGCGAAGTTGGCGTGGTGATCGCCAGCCTCGGTTTCGCCGCCGGCGTCTTCAACAACCGCATCTACGCGATCATCGTGGCGATGTCGCTGCTCACCGCGATGGTCACGCCGCCGGTGCTGGCGTGGCTTCTGAAACGTGACGGCAGCAGTGGCAGCACGGCCGATGTGCCTGTTGTGAAGGGCTGAGCGGACCGCACGGAAACATCCCATGACCGATCGCGAAAATACTGAGGATGGCGGCATCGAAAAGCCTCCTTGGGCGGACCTCGGTGCTGGCCTGATCACCGGCGCGGCCGACGACGATCCCAGCGGCATTGCCACCTACTCGCAGGTGGGCGCCGCGTTCGGCATCGCGATCCAGGCGATCAGTGCCGGCATCGGCCGGGTCACCGGCCACGGCCTGATGGACGGTATGCGCAAGTACTATCCGCGCACCCTGGTGTACGTCCTGATGGTCTCGATCCTCATCGCGAACGTGATCAACCTGGCGGCGGACATCGGTGCCATGGGCGCCGCCCTGAAACTACTTATCGGCGGCCCGGCGCTGCTATATGCCGCGGGCTTTGCCGCGCTGTCGATGGTGCTGCAGATCTTCATTCCGTTCACACGCTATTCGCCGATCCTGAAAGTGCTCACCATGAGCCTGTTCGCCTACGTGGCCACGGTGCTGGTGATCGACGTGCCGTGGGCGGCTGTGCTGAAAAGCATCGTGATGCCACCGATCAGCTGGAATGCGAAGTACGCCGTCGGCCTGGTCGCCCTGCTCGGCACCACGATCAGTCCCTACCTATTCTGCTGGCAGGCAGCACAGGAGGTGGAAGAGATCGGGTCGAACAAGCGGCGGAAATCATTGCGACGGGCGCCGCTGCAGGCACCGAGCGCATTGCGCCGTATCGGCATCGACACCACGGTGGGCATGATCTTCTCCAACCTGATCGCGTTCTTCATCATCCTCACCGCCGCCGTGGTGCTGCACGCCCACGGCAAGACCGACATCCAGTCCTCCTCCGAAGCCGCCGAAGCGCTGCGACCGCTGGCCGGCAATCTGGCGTTCGCGCTGTTCGCGGCAGGCATCATCGGCACCGGCCTGCTGGCCGTACCGGTACTGGCTGGCGCCACCGCCTATGCCGCATCCGGCGCATTCGGCCAACGCAGCGGGCTGCAGTACAAGCCGGGCAAAGCCAAATTTTTCTACGGCGTACTGATCTTCGCCAGCCTCGCCGGCATCGCCCTGAACCTGACCCCGCTCGATCCGATCAAGGCGCTGTACTGGAGCGCTGTGATCAACGGCGTCACCGCCGTGCCGCTGATGGTCGTGATGATGCTGATGGGGTCCAGTCGCAAGGTCATGGGCAAGTTCACCATGCCGTGGCCGTTGAAGGTTTTCGGGTGGATCGCGACGGTAGCGATGGCTGCGGCGGCGGTGGTGATGTTTGTTACGTGGGGGAAGTAAGGGGACTATTTCACTATCTGCCATCGGGAAACTGGTGGTCGGGACGCGCGCTGCATCGCTCGCGCCGCCAGCGCCGCCGACCAGAGATCGTGACCGATATCCCCACACGACAGCCAATCCGGGCCAAACTACCTGCGCGACCCGTGCAGGGCCGCTCGATGCACTTTGTGGCAGGCTTCCAGCGCAAGAGCCGGAAGCATATGCCGGCCTCCAGATACCACACGAACAGCTCTGGATCATCGCAAGATGAAAATGCATGCAGGGATGTCCCGAGCCTATGTGCCGCTGCTGCTGACCCAGCTGGGCGTGATCGCATGGGCGCCGCCGCATTTGCTCACATGGAGCTATGCCGTCGTGCTGGCTACGCTCACGCTGACGGTGCTGCAGTGCTGGCGGCGGCTTCCTCTCAGCGTCGATCACAACCGTCCGCTCTGGATCCTGTTGCTGCTCGCGCTGATCGCCCAGGGCGGCGCGTTCGGCCTGCTGTTCACCGACTCACTGTCAAATCCGCTCGGCACCCTGGTTGCCTTCGATCCAACCCTCTACTTCTGTCTGAGCAGCCTCCTGCTCATCATCGCCGCGGCCTACAACCCTATCGCCACGCTCTACCGCTGGGCCAGCATCGTCGACAGCCTGCTCGCGTTCGCCATTGCGGCGCTTTTCTACTACACCTTGCACGAGGTGCTGAATGCGGCCTCGCCGGAATCGGCGTCGGCGACCTTCGTGATGTGGATGTTCGACGCGATGGGGTTGTTCGTTGCGATGTTCGCCACGCTGCGTCTGGTTTCCACGAAACGCTCGGATGAACGGCGGTTCTTCTTCGTGCTGACCGTCTTCGCTTGGCTCGATGCCGTGCTACCAGGCATCCACAACCGGTTCGTTCTCAACAGCGATTCGTATCTGCCCGAACTGCTGCTCGGCCTGCCGTTCGTGGCACTCGGTTTTCTGCTGGGCCGACGGCGGAAAGTCTGGTTCCGCAACTACCGCCCGAGCCGCAGCATCCGCTACTTCGCCGAAAGCATCAGCCCCTTCGTGATGAGCCTGGCCCTGTGCTGCCTCGCATTCGCGCAACTGGGCAAAAATCCCTTCCTCGCCACCGCCACGTTGATACTCGCGA
>DASZCB010000005.1:0-1676 GCA_035943575.1 Rhodanobacter sp.
CGGTCGCCAGGCATTCACCAGCGGCCGCGATAACCGGTGCGACCGCTCACGCGGATGACGACACCCATCGCCGTTTTCGGCCATCTGCACGTGCCCGCATACCGTTCGTCACCGCCACGGCGCCTGTCATCACAAGACTGGCGACGCCATCGATCGCCCGTGCCAGCCTTGTCTGACCATCCACATCAGCGCCATCGCCCAGTTGCTCATGCAGCGACACGCGGTAGGGGAAGACAGACATGCGATTGCCGACCATTTTCATGATTCTTGCAGCCGCGGGAGCGCTCGGCGGCATGACAGGCGCTGTCCGCGCCACGCCAGCGGATTCCCCGCCGGCGGCCACGATCTTCGCGCCCGGCGCGATCGCTGGAACCGACGACGATGGCGCGGCGGCATTCACGCCGGATGGCGCGACGGTGTATTTCATGCGCGGCACCGACAGCTTCACATTAATGGAATCGCACCGCGAAGGCAGCCATTGGTCGACACCACGGACCGCGCCGTTCTCCGGGCAATGGCGCGACCTCGATCCCGCGATGGCACCGGACGGATCGTTCCTGCTGTTTGTCTCCAACCGCCCGGCCACGCCAGGCGGACCGCCGATCGACGCGGTCCATGCCGGCAAGCGCCGCGCCGGGCAAGGCATGAACCTATGGCGGGTGAATCGGCAGGGCAATGGCTGGAGCGCGCCAGTGCGTTTGCCCGATGTCGTCAACAGCTGCTCGATGACGTTTGCCCCCAGCATCGCGGCGGATGGCAGCATCTACTTCATCGGCTGCAGCATGTCGGACGCGCAGCTCCACCTGCTGAGCTCGGTTTACCGCAACGGCGGTTACCAGCCGCCCTCCGCGGTGAAACTGGGCGATGCCGATGCGCAGATCCGCGATCCGGCGATCGCACCGGATCACTCGTTCATGGTCTTCAGCATCAAGCACGATGCGCAGCAACCCTATCGGCTGGCCATTGCGTTCCACACGCCCGCCGGCTGGGGCGCACCACGCGATCTCGGCGATACGGTGAACGGCGGCAAGCACAGCATGGGCGCCCAGCTGGGTGCTGATCACCGCACGCTGTATTTCTACAGCGACCGCCGCCTGCCGCCGTCGAACCCGGATGCCGCGGCAACGTGGAACAACGGTGCCGATCACATTTGGCAGGTGTCGCTGGCACCGTGGCTGGACGCGCGCGGATGACGGCGTTCGCCGTCGTCACAAGACTGACGATGCCATCGATCGTCCGTGCCAGCCTTGCCTCACTATCCACATCGACGCCGTTGTCCGGTTGCTCGTACAGCTGACACGCGGCAAGGAGAGACAGATATGCGATTGCCGGCAGTCTTCGTGATCCTTGCAGCCACGGCCGTACTCGTCGGCATGGCCGGTGCGGTTCACGCCACGCCACCGGATTCCCCGCCGACGGCCACGATCTTCGCGCCGGGCACGATCGCCGGAACCGCCAACGATGGCGCGGCGGCGTTCACCCCGGATGGCGCGACGGTGGTCTTCATGCGCGACACCGGCAACGGCTCGACCCTGATGGAGTCGCAGCGCGAACGTGACCGCTGGTCGGCGCCACGCGTAGCGTCGTTCTCGGGACATTGGCACGACCTCGATCCGGCGATGGCGCCGGACGGATCGTTCCTGCTGTTCGTCTCCAACCGTCCGGCCACGCCAGGC
>DASZCB010000006.1:0-1818 GCA_035943575.1 Rhodanobacter sp.
GTCGCGCTTCTGCTGGCTGACGGTTTTCACGCTGCGCCCGGTGCGACGGGCGATTTCAGAAACAGTGAGTCCTTGAGCGATGAAACGCACAACTTCCGCTTCGCGTGGCGACAACGAGCCCGGCTCATCGCCGATCATCGACGCTCCCTCTATCTGCTTGCGCGTGCGCTCGCTCAGATAGGTGCGCCCTGCCCGGATGACGTCGATCGCGAGCATCAGTTCCTTGGTCATCGACATCTTGTCGACGACGCCACGCACTCCCTTGGCAAGCATGCCCTGCACCAAGGCAGGGTTGCTGAGCATGGTGAGCACGAGAATCGGAAGCTGCGGATGGCTCTCCCGCAACCTGCCGAGCATAGCTAGGCCGTCTTCCGAAGCTTGGTCGCCTGGCATGGAGAAATCAGTGATGAGCAGATCGCAGGACTCGCGCGACAACAGACTCACCAACTCCTTGCCGTTACGTGCCTCGCCAACGATGCAAAATCTGTCCCCGTAACTTTGCAGCGTGGCTTTCAGCCCCATCAGGACGACGGGATGATCGTCGGAAATAATGATCCGCACTGCGCTACCTCACCCTACGACTTCAGTTGCCCGCTGCTCAACCACCAAGCTCGCACACACGTTCGCGCATGCGGTGTGGTTTGTGCCGGAACTGCGGTAACAGTAACATGAACCTGTAGCAAGGCATGGACGTTGACGGCCCCTGCGCGATGGCGAGATGGCCCGATGCATGTTCGTTTCAGCGGTTCGCAAGGCCAGCAATGAACCCCGTCTGCAACGCATCGCCCAGGAGCGACATGCCGACCACGCTACGCCATTCGTTGCACAGGCCGGCCGCCATGAGCCCATTGCTCGGCATCGTCGAGACCGCCAATCAGGCGGTCCCCGTCTCTGCCACCACACTGATGCTTGCAGCGCTGCTGATCCTGGTGGCGGTCGCTGCCATGGGACTCGCCTGGCTGCTGCAGGTGCAGGTGAGCAAAGCCAGACGCCTGCAAGCGGAGCTTCTCGCGCAACGCGCGTTTTCCAAGGGCGCCTTTGACGCGCTGCCGGCACCCGTGGTCATCCATGATCTGGACGGCCGCATCCTCGACACGAATGCGTATTGTCGACAGCACCCCGCTGCCGCCGACGCCATGATGGTGGCGATCCAGGCCGAAGGCTTCGGCGCCGCCGCGGACGGGCACGAACCGCGCGAGATCGATTACGCGTCCGATGACGGCGCATTGCACCAGGCTTTGTTGTGGAATCACCCGATCCTTGCCGAAAGTGGCGAGCCTGTCGGCTCGATCAGCATCCTCATCGACATCACCGAATTTCGCGACGCCGAGCGCACAGCACGAATCACCGACCAGGGCTTGCGCGAAATCGTCCAGCGCATTCCCGTGGTGGTCTTCACCATCCTCCGGGACACTCAAGGCGTTCGCCATCTCACATTCGCCGCGGGAGACGTGCAGGCCCTGTTCGGGCTGGAGCTGGCGGATCTGCTGGGAACCGGAGACGTGCTGCAGGAACGTCCGCTTCAGGGCCGCATCCATCCCGATGACGTGGTCGCCTTCGGGCGTCTGATCGCCCCGGTCACCATCGACCTGCAACCGCGCTCGCTCGACTTCCGCGCCTTTGGCCGCGATGGCCTGCGCTGGATCCACGCCATGCTCGCGCCGCAGGAGTCGCCCGACGGAAGCCTGCGGCTGATCGGCTATTTCATCGACACCACCGAACTCAACGCGCGCAACGAAGCCTTGCGAATCGCGCGCGATGTCGCCGAACGGGCATCGAAGGCGAAAGCGGATTTCCTCGCCACCATGAGCCATGAAA
>DASZCB010000007.1:0-4767 GCA_035943575.1 Rhodanobacter sp.
GATCGACATGGGTGGCGAGACTCCCTTCAGACAGGCTTGTACAAGCCATCCATGATGCCACAAGCATCGCTGCCGCAAGTGGGCGCCGGTTGTTCCATGTCGCACTGCAGCTACACCCTGATGGCGAATAGGTTACGCTTCTGCGGTTGTGATCCGTTCAGAATCACATGCGCAGGCGCGTGTCAATCACGTCGCCCAGGTTTGAATCACGCACGGAAAAGATATGGCCACCCAGAATCCGCCCGTCTCGCAGACGCGCTCCTTCACCACCGTCTTCCTGATCGAGATGTGGGAGCGCTTCGGCTTCTACGGCATGCAGGTACTGATGGTCACGTTCTTGATGAAGAAGCTCGGCTTTGCAGACACCAGAGCCAATCTCGTCTGGGGTGCGGCTGCGGCGTTGATCTACGCCACGCCGGCGATCGGCGGCTGGGTCGGTGACAAGCTGCTGGGTACGCGACGCACCATGCTGATCGGCGCGACCGTGCTGGCGATTGGTTACGGCATCCTGTGGATACCGCCGGAGACGCTGGGTCTCACCGATGGCGGCAGCGGCCTGATGGCGTTGCTGACCCCGGCCAACCTCACCTATTTCGCACTTGGCGTGATCGTGGTCGGCAACGGCTTCTTCAAGCCGAACGCGGGCAATCTGGTACGCAAAATCTACGAGGGCGACGACACCAAGATCGACAGCGCCTTCACCATCTACTACATGGCGGTGAACATCGGCTCGATGATTTCGATGACGGCCACGCCGTGGATCCGCGACGTGGTCGCCGCAAAGTACGGTGATTCGATGGGCTGGCACACCGCGTTCGGCGTCTGCTCGATCGGCCTGATCCTGGGCCTGATCAACTACGTCTTCATGCGACGTGCACTGGCGCACATCGGCTCGCCGGCAGACGATCAGCCGATGAACATGCACCGTGCCATGCAGGTGTTTGGTGCAGCCTTCCTCATGGTATTCGTGGCCGCCTTCATCCTGCAAAGCGAAGTCGTGGCCAAGGTCTGCGTGTATGCGGCCGGCGTGGTGATCCTGGGCGTGTTCGCGCACCTGATCCGCAGCAGCAAGCCCAGCGAGCGTGCGGGCTTGATCGCCGCGTTGGTGCTGACGGTTCAGACGATCTTCTTCTTTATCTTCTATTCGCAGATGGCGACGTCGCTGAACCTGTTCGCTCAGCACAACGTCGATCTGTCATTCACTGTATTCGGCGCGCATCTGTTCAACTGGATTCCCGAGCAGTACCAGAACCTCAACGCGATCTGGATCGTGGTGCTGAGCCCCGTCTTGGTATTCATCTACAACGGACTCGGCCGCGTCGGCAAGGATCCGTCAGTCGCATTCAAGTTCGCGCTGGGCTTTGCCGCGGTGGCCATCGGCTTCTTCATGTATGGCGTCGGCGCGCATGCAGCCGTCGCCGGCCAGGTGTCTTCGTGGACGATGGTCTGGGGTTATGGTTGGTATTCGCTGGGCGAACTGCTGGTCAGCGGCCTGGGCCTGGCCATGATCGCGCGCTACGTGCCATCGCGTATGAGTGGCTTCATGATGGGGGCTTACTACGTCGCCGTGGGCCTGTCGCAATACCTCGGTAGCATCGTGGCAAATATCGCGCACATCCCGGACAACATCACCGATCCAGTACAGTCGCTGTCGATCTATGTGAGCCTATTCAACCAACTCGGCTTCGTGGGTATCGCGTGCACCGTGATCGCACTCGCGATGCTGCCACTGATGAACAAGCTGTCGACCAGCCACTCCGATGCGGCGACCCACCACACTCCGCTGCCCGCCGTGCGCAGCGAGGAATTCAACACACCGTCCTAGCGCAAGCCTCGATGATCGACATGCCGCACCGCCCCACCCAACGCGTCGGCCCGGTTGCACTGACCCGCACGCTGGCCTGGCTGCGGCTGTGCGCGATCGCCGGACAGAGTGCAGCGGTGCTGGTCTGTGCTTGGTGGATGCAACTACAGATTCCGCTGCTGCCGTTGCTGCTCGGCATCGGCCTGCTCGCGGTGTTTTCGGTGTTCGCCGCGTGGCGCCTGAGCCAGCCGTGGCCGGTGCGCGAGTGGGAGACCATCGGCCACATCGCCGCCGACACGCTGGTACTTGGCTACCTGCTGTATTTCACCGGCGGCGCCAGCAATCCTTTCATCACCCTGCTACTGGTGCCGATCGCGCTGAGTGCCGCCGCACTGTCGGTGCGCGCCATCCTGGCGGTGGCCGCACTGGCCTGCGTCGCCTATGTGATCCTGCTGTACCGGCATGTGCCGTTGCCGATGCCGATGCCGATGCACGGCGAATTGCACGGCGGCTTCTCGCTGCACGTAGCCGGCATGGGCGTGAACTTCGTGATCAGCGCGCTGCTGCTGGGTTTCTTCATCAATCGGTTGGCGTACGCGTTGCGTGTGCAGCAACTGGAAGTGCAACGCGTACGCGAGCGGGCGCTGCGCGACGAGGGCATCCTGGCGATCGCCACCCAGGCCGCCGGCGCCGCACACGAACTCAATACGCCGCTGTCGACGATGCGCACCCTGCTGCCCGAACTGCGCCGCGAGCACATCGGCGATACGCTGCTGGCCGAGGATCTGGAACTGCTGGAAGGTCAGGTGGATCGCTGCCGCACGATCCTGCGCGAGATGGTCGCCTTCGGCAAGGCACAGTTGTCGCAGGAGCCGGAGCGGCTCAGCGTGACTGAGTTTATCCACGGCTGCCTGGAACGCTTCCAGTTGCTGCGGCCGGAGGCCGAGCTGACCCTGGAGCTGGACGAAGCGATCGCGCAGACCGTGCTACGCACGCCACCGGGCCTGCGTCATGCACTGCTCAACCTGCTCAACAACGCCGCCGACGCTTCAGCCAGCCGCCACTCGCACTTGGTCGCGTTACTGGTATCGCGCGATGGCGGCTGGCTGCAGTTGAGGGTGCGCGATCACGGCCCCGGTTTTGGCACCACCGGCGAGCTGACCCTGCTCGGTGATTCACAAAAGCAGACCGGACTCGGCATCGGCCTGGCGCTGGCCGAGGCCACCGCCGAACGCCTCAACGGTGAACTGATTGCTGGCAATACCGCACACGGCGCGGAAGTCTGCCTGCGCCTGCCGCTGGCGGTGATCGCCGAGAAATGACACGCAGGCAAACGTGCAAGCGCCATCGCTTCCGGCGAAAATGGGCCTTGCTCCACTTTCAGGAAACACTGTAATGACCGAGTTGCCCCACGCCGTCACAGCACGTCCGTTGCTGCTGGTCGACGACGACGCCACCTTCCTGCGCGTGCTGGCGCGTGCGCTCGGCTCGCGCGGTTTCGAGGTCATCACGGCGACCAGTTTCGAGGAAGCCCGCGCGTTGACCCGCCGGCATCAACCGCGCTACTGCGTGCTCGACCTGAAGCTGGGCGAAGACAACGGCCTGCGCCTGATTCCCGAACTGCATGCGCTGGTGCCGGATCTGCGTGTGCTGCTGCTAACCGGCTACGCCTCGATCGCCACCGCGGTGGAAGCGATCAAGCGCGGTGCCCACGACTACCTGGCCAAGCCGGTCGATGCCGACGCCGTGGTGCGTGCCCTGCTCGACGGCGACAACGACAGTGAAGACAACGATCCGCCTGACGCTCCCGAGCAGCCACTGGCATTGCGCCGGCTGGAGTGGGAACACATCCAGCGCGTGCTCACCGAATGCGACGGCAACATCTCCGAAACCGCCCGCCGCCTCGGCATGCACCGCCGTACCCTGCAACGCAAATTGAGCAAGCATCCGGTACGCGAACGTCCTGAACGGGACGACTGAGCGTTACGCCGAACGCGATTTCGCAGGGTGGGCTCAGCCCTTCAGCTTGCTGCCCAGTCCGTCGTGCCGAAGGACGGCGGGCCGTGCCTGCTACTAATTGCTATCGCGTCGCGGCTTCATTGTGGACGCCACCATCAAGGCTGCGCGGCACTCTCGGCTGGCGCCGGCAACTCCGCGGTGCCATCGTCCTCATCGCCATAAATCGCCACGTGCGGCACGCCGTCGGCACCGATCCAGCCGCGATACATGCCGTCGGTGTTGAACGGGATCGCGATATGGCCGTCCGCATCCAGCGCGATCGCGCCGCCGTTGCCGCCCATCGAGGGAATCTCCTGATTGATCACCTCGGCGGCGGCGCGTTTCAGCGGCACGCGCATCTGGGTGACCTTCATGCAGATCTCGTGTGCGGCCACCGTGCGGATGTAGTACTCGCCCCAGCCCGTACCGGATACCGCGCAGCCCGAGTTCGCATAGGTGCCGGCGCCGATGATCGGCGAATCGCCGATGCGGCCCCAGCGCTTGTCGGTCATGCCGCCGGTGGAAGTGCCGGCGGCGAGATGGCCTTGCACATCCAGCGCCACCGCACCGACCGTACCGAAGTGTTTGGCCGTCTCCACGTCCGCATGCGGCTGCTTCGCCGCGTCTTCCTTGAGCGCCCTCTGCAGTTGCTGCCAGCGTTCCTCGGTACGGAAGTACGCGGGATCGACCAGGGCGATGCCCTGCTCCTTCGCGAATTCCTCGGCACCGATACCGGCCAGCATCACATGTGGTGAATGCTCCATCACCGCACGTGCCAGCAGGATCGGGTTCTTCACACGCTGCACGTCCGCCACTGAGCCGGCACGCAGCGTAAAGCCGTCCATGATCGCTGCGTCCAGTTCGTTTTTCCCGTCGTGGGTGAACACCGCGCCCTTGCCCGCGTTGAAGTTCGGATCGTCCTCCAGCACGGTGATCGCCGCGGTCACCGCATCCAGCGCCGGCTT
>DASZCB010000008.1:0-4830 GCA_035943575.1 Rhodanobacter sp.
TGCGCCGCGCACGGTATCGCGCAGGACACTAGCGGCCGCATCCTTGCCGGCGGTGCGGGTCGGCTGCCGTTCCAGACCGGTCACGCAAAAGTGTTCGCCGGTGGCGACAACATGCGCGGCGCCGATCTCGTGGTGCGTGCCGTGCACGACGGACGCGAAGCGGCGAAATCGATAGCGCAGATGCTCAGCGCGCTGGCCGTGGCCGAGGTGGCGTGTGTGGCGTGAGTTTTCCCGATGTGCCTGATCGCGTTTGCCTGGAACGCGCATCCGCGCTGGCGCTTGCTGCTGGCCGGCAATCGCGATGAATTCCATGCGCGTTCCAGCGCGGCGCTGGCTCGCTGGGACGATGCGCCGATCATCGGCGGTCGCGATCTTGAAGCAGGTGGCAGCTGGCTCGGTGTCACCGACGGCGGGCGCTGCTGCGTGGTGACCAACGTGCGCGATCCGCGCGATCCGCAGGCCGGCGTTTCACGCGGCTTGCTGGCGACCGATTACCTCACCGGCGGCGCGGATGCCGCAACCCACGCGCAACGGTTGCTGCGCTCGGCCGCGGAATATCGACCATTCAATCTGCTCACCTTCGACACGCAGGCGGCGTTCTATCTGGGCAATCGTCCGGAGCCGCGTGCGCAGGCGGTGACGGCCGGTGTACATGGTCTGTCGAATGCCGATTTCAATACGCCGTGGCCGAAGACGCGCACATTGATGCAGCGCCTGCAGCACTGGATCGACGCGGAGGACGACACGGATTTCGCGCCGCTGTTCGCGGCGCTCGCCGATGCGCAGGTGGCGCCGGATGCACAGTTGCCGGACACCGGCATCGGGCTGGAACGCGAGCGCTGGCTGTCGTCGGCGTTCATCCGCGGCGAACAGTACGGCACGCGCGCCAGCACCGTGGTAGCGATCGGTCACGACGGCGTCGGACTGATCGTGGAACGTCGGTTCGGGCCGAACGGTCACTTCGAAGGCGAGACGCTGCTGCGATTCGCGGACGCGCCGGCGGCGTAAGTAACGCCGAGGTCGAACGGTCGACGCCTACGCACGCCAGTGGCATCGCCGGATGCCGCTGGCTGCAGCTGCCGGCTAGCCTGTCGGCAACGTCCACGGAGCGGAGCGATGCATGCGCATGGAATGGCTGTTGCCGGTTGTCGGCCTCGCCGTATTTGCCAGCGCCGCTGCACGCGCGGCCGACTGTCCCGACTGGTCGGCGGCTCAGGCAAAGCAGGAGCTGGGTGCACTGCACGACCGGCTCGACGGCTGGAATCACGCGTACCGGGTCAGCGGGCAATCGCCGGTCGACGACGTGGTCTACGATCAGGCGCAGAAGCGTCTGGTGCAATGGAAACACTGTTTTCCCGCGCAGGCACCCGCACCGCTGGCGCATCTCGCCGATGCCGGCGGCAGCGCGCGTTCACAGGTGGCGCAGACCGGCCTGGCGAAGTTGCCGGATGCTGCGGCGCTGGCGGCGTGGATGCACGAGCGCGGCGACCGCGATCTGTGGGTGCAGCCGAAGGTCGACGGCGTGGCGGTCACCTTGCTGTATCTGGACGGCCAATTGCACGAGGCGATCAGTCGCGGTGACGGATGGCATGGTTCGGATTGGACGGCCAAGGCACAGCTCATCACGGCCATCCCCAATCACTTGCCGCATGCGCCGGCACGGGTGGTGCTGCAGGGCGAAATCTACTGGCGCGTGCCCGGCCATGTGCAGGCCGACGATGGTGGCGCCAACGCGCGTTCGATGGTGGCCGGCGCGCTGGCGCGGGCTACGCTGGATGCCGCAACCGCCGCGCAGATCGGCCTGTTCGTGTGGGACTGGCCCAGTGGTCCGGCTGACATGCCGGCACGCCTCGCCGGGCTTGCGGCGATGGGCCTGACCGACTGCGTGACGTATACCCATCCAGTCACATCGCTGGGCGAGGTGCAGCGTTGGCGCGAGCAGTGGTATCGCGGTGCGATGCCGTTCGCCGCCGACGGCACGGTGGTGCGGCAGGGTCATCGGCCGCCGGCAACCACGTGGCAGGCGGCGCCGCCGGTCTGGGCAGTGGCGTGGAAATATCCGACCGCGTCGGCGCTGACCGAGGTGCGCGCAGTGATCTTCACGGTCGGCCGCAGCGGTCGTATCACGCCGGTGCTGGAACTGGCGCCGGTGCAACTGGACGACCATCGCGTGCAGCGGGTCAGCGTGGGTTCGCTGCGGCGCTGGCAACAGCTGGATATCCGCCCCGGTGATCAGGTCGAGGTGGTACTCGCCGGGCTGACTATTCCGCGCCTGCAGTCGGTGGTGTGGCGCACGCAGCAGCGCGCGGAGGTGACGCCACCCGATCCGCAAACGTATGGCCCGCTGAGCTGCTGGCAGGCCGTACCCGGCTGCGAACAGCAATTCCGCGCGCGGTTGCTGTGGTTGGGTGGCAAACAAGGTCTGCAACTGGATGGGCTCGGCGCCGACACCCGGCAGGCGCTGATCGATGCCGGGCTGATTCATCAACTGCTCGACTGGATGCAGCTGACTCCTGCCCAACTTGCCGAGGTGCCGGGGCTCGGTTCGACCCGAGCCGCGGCGCTGGCGCAGACATTTGCCGGTGCGCGCGATCGACCGTTTGCACGCTGGCTACGTGCGCTGGGGATGCCTTCCGGTAGCACCGACGGCTTGTCGGATTGGGCTGCGTTGAGCCATCGCGCTGCAGGTGACTGGCAGGCGTTCGATGGCGTCGGTGCCGGTCGTGCGAATCAGCTGGTGGCATTTTTTGGCCACCCCGATGTGCGCACACAGGCGGCACGTCTGCATGCGATGGGCGTGCAGGGATTCTGAGTCGCTCCCGCCACAAAGGCGCTCAGCTCTTGAGCTCACCGTCGAGGTAATACCAGCGGCCATCTTCGCGCACGAAGCGGCTGGTCTCGTGCTGGCGTTGCGCGCGCCCACCACCGAGGCGGTAGCGGGCGACGAATTCGACGATGGCGTGGTCATCGTCGCTCTGCTGATGCCGACGGATCTCCAATCCCAGCCAGGTCGGTGCCGGCAGCTGCGCGACCAGTCGCAATGACGCCGGACGTGTGTCGGCATGCCAGCTTGCCAGCAGGTAATCCTCGCGTTTCAGCACATACGCGCTGTAACGCGAACGCATCAGCTGCACGGCCGTCGCGGCACAGGCGCCGTCGTGCAGCTGGCCGCAGCATTGGCTGTAGCCGGCCGGGTTGCCGCAAGGGCAGGGGGTCAGTGTGTCGATCGACTTCATGCCGCCTTTGTACCCGGTTCGGCACGTTTGTGCAGGTGCGCCGTGCAGGTGCGTGTTCAGGCGCGGCGGCGACGCCAGACGCGACAGCGGTTGTTCGCCGGCATCGCGATATCGTCGACCAGGACAAAGCCCGCGTTGCCGGCTAGCGCGTCGACCACCTCGGCGTCGCGGATCGCCATATGGGCACCGCGGTCCTTGAGCCATTGATCGAACGCGGCATTGCTGTCGCTGCTGTAGCGACCCTGATAGTTGAACGGGCCATAGATGATCAAGCTGGCGTCGTCAGTAGTGATCGTGGGCAGCCGGGCGAACAGCAATTCCACTTCGCGCCACGCCATGATATGCAGAGTATTGGCGCTGAATATCGCGTCGAACTGCATCGCCGGCCATGCGCCTGCCACATCGAATTCCAGTGGCGCGGGCGTATTCGGCAGCGCCGCCTCATCCAGCCAGGCATGGATGCCCGGCAGGTTTTCCGCGCGATCCGAACTTTGCCAGGTCAGCCGCGGTAACGCCGCGGCGAAATGCACCGCGTGCTGGCCGGTGCCGCTGCCGATCTCCAGCACATGCCGTCGGTCGGCCAACTGCTGGCGCAGTACATCGAGGATCGGCTCGCGGTTGCGCTCGCACGAGGGCGAGTGAGGTTTGATGAACCCTGCGCTCAGGCCGGGCGCCCGCGCAGCACACGCGCCGGCAGCATCAGCAGGGCACCGAGGAAAGCGAATACCGCGCCCACGGTGATGCCGACCAGGCGCAGCGGCAGCAACAGCAGCCACACGATCGGATACAGCACCAGCGCCAGCAGCGCGAGCGGCCAGCAGAACACCAGCAGCAACAGCCAGAGCAGGAAAGCGGCCATGACACGACCTCATGCGGGTTGGATACACGGATTTTAGCGCAGGCGTTGGCAGGTGCCCAGATGACTCTTGCCACCCCTGCCGTTCACGGTTCACGCCATGGGATTCACGCCGATCAGCCACAAGTGCAGCCATAGCGCGAAGACGACCCATGCCACGACGCCGATGACCACCGTCAGTACGTCACCCTTGGTCGAGCCGGCCGGATAGACGGTGCCGGCCATGCGATCCCGCCGGCGAGATACCGCGAACAGCACGATCGCCCACAGCAGGAACGCACCGAACAGCAGCACATCGTGCAGCATGCCGGCGGCCAGCAGGTGGCCGAATGCCCACACCTTCACCGCCAGCAACTGCGGATGATGGAGTTTCGCCTTGATGCGGTTGTGTGGCACGCGTGCCGCGAAAAACAGCACGAACGCGACCAGCGTGAACAGCGCATTGAGATGGCGCAGCGGCAGCGGTGGCACATACAGCAGCACGGGGTGCTGGCGGGCCAGCCCGAAGCCCCAGCAGATCAGCACGAAGCCGATGATCGACACCAGGGCGAACAGGCCTTTCCGGGGTTTCTCGCCTAGCCGGGCGATCTGCCGGCTGCGCCAGCTATCGGCGAAGATGCGCAGGGAATGCACCCCGAGAAAGATCAGCAAGCCGAGAATCAGTACGGACATGACGGATACCTTGCGGAAGGGTGGGCCGAGTATAGGCGACTACTGGCTTCAGTCAGGTGGCGCGTG
>DASZCB010000009.1:0-2069 GCA_035943575.1 Rhodanobacter sp.
GTCCTCGTCCACCGGATAGAACGGCGTCAGGTCGAAGCCGCCGCCGAACCACCACACCGGTTCCACGCCTTCCTTGCTGGCTTCGAAGTAACGCACGTTCGCGTGCGTGGTCGGCACGTGCGGATTCTTCGGGTGCAGCACCAACGACACGCCGGTGGCGATGAAACTGCCGCCGGCCAGCTCGGGCCGGTGTGCTGTGGCGCTGGGCGGTAGCTGGTTGCCGCTGACTCGCGAGAAGTTGACGCCGGCCTGTTCGAACATCGCACCGTCACGCAGCACGCGGGTACGTCCACCGCCGCCGGCCGGACGCTGCCACGCGTCCTCCTCGAAGCGCGCGCCACCGTCGATCTGTTCGATCGCGACACAGATGCGATCCTGCAACCCGCGCAAAAAGGTTTCGGCAAGATCCGCCTGCTGGCTCATCGTCTGGCTCGTCGGTTCATAGAGGGCAAGCTTAGCAAGTGCTTGCTCGCCGACGGCTGCGGCGCAGCGTCACGCCGGTCCGGCCGGCTCAACTGATTCGCTCATGCATACGCCGGTGGCCGATCAACTGCGCCCAGCGCAGACCCAGGTCGGTCCACATCAGGTAGCTGGCTTCGAGCAGCAGCAGGCCGAGGTAGCGTCCATGCCTGGGCAGCACTGGTTCGGCGGCGACCGGCAATCCGCTGAAACCGAGTCGGCGCGCCAGCATCAGGCAGCGGGCCAGATGGTAGCGGCTGGTCACTAGCGCCACCGGCGGCAGTTCGCCATGTGCCGTCTGCGCCTGCAGCAGGCGCCGCGCATGGCGCAGGTTCTCCAGCGAATCGACCGAATCCTGCTCCAGCTCCACCCACACATCGTCGGGTAGGCCATGCTGCTGCAGCCATGCGTGGCCGGCAGAGGCTTCGCTGCCGTGGCCACCGCTGAAGCCGCCCAGCAGCAGCACATGATCGGTCTGCTGCGCCTGCGCCAGGCTAAGCGCGCGGTACAGGCGCTGCTGATAATCGTGCTCCGGCACGTCGCGTTCGAGCCGGCGACCGAATACCAGCACGATCATCCGCCGCGGTGGCGCCAGCGGACTGAGCGCGGCAATCCGGCAGACGTGGATCAGATAGGCCAGCCAGACCAGGCCTGCGCTCAACAGCAGCGCCAGCACAGTCACCACCGCCGCATGCAGCACATCGCGGTCGCGCAGGTAACGCAGGGGGCTTCGTGATGCGGAGGGATTTGGTGACACTGAGTTCGACGACACGGGGAAATACTGGACGAAAGAGTACGCCAGCTTGGCCGGCCTGCGCGATGTTCGCGGCATATTCATGCAGCGCTGGCCACGATGCCTGCCCGCCTCTTGGGAACCCGATCGCAGGCTAGGCAAGCTGCCAGGTGGCCGCTAGGCTTTCCCGATGCCTGATGTGATGACACCACTCGCGATCACCGCGTACACCGCTACTTCCGCCATTGGCCAAGGCCGCGCGGCGCATCTCGATGCGTTGCGCGCCACGCGCAGCGGACTGCGGCCGAATGACTTCAGCGGCGCGCCGCTGGGATGCTGGATCGGTCGCGTCGATGGCGCCGAAGACGTCGTGCTGCCCGCCGCACTTAGCGTCTGGGCATGCCGCAACAACCAGCTGGCCTGGCTCGCCCTGCATCAGGACGGTTTCCTCGAACGCGTGCAGGCTGCATGCGCGCGCTACGGCGCCGCGCGCATCGCGGTGTTGCTGGGTACCTCCACCGCCAGCATCGGCGCCACCGAAGAGGCGTACCGCCGGCTCGATGTCGACGGCGGTTTTGCCGACGACATGCTGCGACCGGCGATCCACGCGCCGCATTCGCTGGCCGCCTTCGTGGCGACTGCGCTGAGGCTGGAAGGGCCGTGCCTGACCGTCTCCACCGCCTGCTCGTCCAGCGCCAAGGTGTTCGCCAATGCCGAGCGGATGATCCGTCTCGGCCTGATCGATGCGGCGGTGGTCGGTGGCGTGGACACCTTATGCGACAGCGTGTTGTTCGGCTTCAACGCGCTGGAGCTGGTATCGCCCACGCCGTGTCGGCCGTTCGACGCCGCGCGCGACGGCATCTCGATCGGCGAGGCC
>DASZCB010000010.1:0-3150 GCA_035943575.1 Rhodanobacter sp.
TGCCGCTGCCGCTGGTGTCGACCGACGCATAGATGGTGTCCTTCGGTGCGAAACTGGTGCCGCTGGCGAGGATCTTGTTGCTCGCGTCGACAGTCGAGCCAAGTTCCATCGAACTGAACGTGACGGCGACGGGCGCATCGCTGGCCGGCATGCCCTTGGCCGATGTCGATGCTGGTGCCGGTACAGGCGCTGCCACCGGTGCGGTGGCCGCAGGTGCAGGTGGGGGCGTGGCCGGCACCGACGAGGCGGATTCGTCTTTTTTGCCGCAGGCACTCAAGGCCAGTGCGGCGGCCAGCGAGGCGGAAAGGATCAGGGATTGACGGGTCATCTTCATAAAGGCATCTCCTGCTTCGGGACTTGGCGGGACTTCAGGGCTTGGCGGGAATCTTCAATATCTGGCCGACCTTGATCCGGTCCGGATCGGCCAGCTGATCGCGATTGGCGTCGAAAATCGTCTTCCACTGATTCGCGTTGCCGTAGAAATGCTTGGCGATCGCGGTCAGGTTGTCGCCTGCCGCCACGGTGTAGCTCGTGGCCTCGTCAGCAGTAGAGCTCACCTGCGACTGCACATTGCTGAAATCGGCCTTCGCCGTGGGTGCATCCGGCGCAGTGGATTGCACCCCGCCCTGCACATCGGAGAAATCCGGTTTGTTCGTCTCATTGCCCATGGTGCACATCTCCGTCTCGGAAGAGAGCACCTTGATACCCAGCCGGTGGTTAACGGCTTGTGAGTGCAGTGCTGATGTGTTCAGCCAAGCCCGTGGGAACACGGGCAAGTCGCGAACTCAGATCTGCGCCAGCTGCCGACGACGCGCGTCTCTGCGCTCACGCCGGCGCGCGCTCCAGCTTTTCCGACGCTCCGCCAGACACGAGAAGATCACGTACAGCGCGGGGGTGCTGAGCAGGGTGAGGCTTTGCGAGATGAGCAGGCCGCCGATCAGCGCGATACCGAGTGGACGGCGCAGCTCGCTGCCTTCGCCTAGGCCGATCGCGATCGGCAACGCGGCGAGAATCGCCACCATCGTCGTCATCATGATCGGACGGAAGCGCACCACGCAGGCTTCGCGGGCAGCTTCCAGCGGGCTCTTGCCGTGTTCGCGTTCGGCGACCAGAGCGAAGTCGATCATCATGATTGCGTTTTTCTTGACGATGCCGATCAGCAGTACCAGTGCGATCTGCGCCACCACTGACAGCTCGGTGCCGGTCAGCCACAGCGCCAGCAGTGCGCCGACGCCGGCGGCAGGCAGGGTGGACAGGATCGTGATCGGATGGATCAGGTTTTCGTAGAGCATGCCGAGCACGATGTAGACCGTCAGCACGGCGGCCAGCACCAGCCACAGCATGCCGCTCTGCGACTGCTGGAATCGGCGGAAGTCACCGCCTACGTTGAGTTTGATGTCGCCTGGCATGCGCATGTTGTTGGCCGTTGCCTGAACGATCTGCAGCGCCTGCCCCATGCTCACGCCGGGGGCGAGGTTGAAGCTGAGATCCATCGTGGTGTACTGGTTTTGATGGGTGATCTGCGACGGCGCCAGTCCCGGAACCTGCTGCGTAAACGCGGTGATCGGAATCATCTTGCCGCTGGTGGAGGGGACGTAGATGCGATTGAGCGCGTCCGGTGTAGCGGTCTGATCAGGCAACGCGTTGACCACCACCTTGTACTGGTTGATGTCCGAATAGATGGTGGTGACCTGACGCTGGCCGAACGCGTCGTACAGCGCACCGTCGATGGTGCCGACCGACACGCCAAGCCGTGAGGCCTTGTCGCGGTCGATCACGATGTTCTGGCGCAGGCCGGCCTCGTCGACGTCGGTGCCGACATCACGCAGCTGGTGATTCTTCTTCAGCTCGGCCTGCAGCTTCGGCAGCCACGCCTGCAATTGGGCCGAGTCATTGCCCTGCAGCGAGATCTGGTATTGCGCACCCTGATTGCTGCCGCCGCCACCGCCGCTGGGCAGATCCTGGATCGGTCGCAGCCGCAGGTTGAGGTCGGGATAGTTGGCGGCCTTCGCACTCAGCCGTGCCAGCACTGCAAAGGTATCGTCCGTGCGGCCGGCGGCGCGGGTCTTCAATTCGATGTTGAACGAACCGCTGGTGCCCTGCCGGCTGCTGCCCAGGCGCGAACCCACGGAGGCCACGTCCGGATCGGCCAACAGCATCGCGGTGAGCCGCTGCAGCCGCTGCTTGCTCTCGCCAAAAGAGACGGTGGCGCTGGAGCTGGCACGGCCGCCAATCAGGCCGGTGTCCTGCGCCGGGAACAGTCCGGTCTGAATGACCCCGAACAGAAAATAGGTGGCGACGATCAGCGCCAGCGGCGTCAGTGCGAACAACAACGCGTGCCGCAACGAGAAATTCAGCGCCCTGGTGTAGACGCGCAGCATGCGGGCGTGGAAGCCGTCCAGCGCAAGGCCGAGTCGAGACGGTGGTTTCTGTTCGCCGGGACCGTGATGCCGATGACCGCTCAGGAAGTGCCCGCACAGCGCCGGCGTCAGCGTCAGCGACACCAGCGCCGACACCACGATCGCCGACACCAGGGTCACCGAGAACTCGTGCATGAACATGCCGGTGACGCCGCCGGCGAACAGCAGCGGAATGAACACGGCGATCAGCGAGGCGGTGATCGAGACGATGGTGAAGCCGATCTCGCGCGCGCCGGCCAGGGTCGCCTGCATCCGCGTCATGCCATCGTCGATGTGACGGATGATGTTCTCGATCACTACGATCGCGTCATCCACCACAAATCCTATGGCGATCACCAGCGCCAGCAGGGTGAGGTTGTTGAGCGTGTAGCCGAGGATGTACATCACCACGAACGCACCGGCCAGCGACAGCGGCACCGCCACCGCGGCGATCAGGGTGGGCGCCAGCCGGCGCAGGAACAGCGCCATGGTCAGGATCACCATCGCCAGCGAGATCAGCAGGGTTGCCTGCACCTCGTGCAGCGAGGCGCGGATCGTCGGCGTGCCATCGAAAAACGGGGTCAGCTCGGTGCCTGGCTGCAGATAGGTGCGCAGCGTGGACAGCTGCTGCTTGACCAGGTCGCTGGTGGCGATGACGTTGGCGTCGGCTTTCCTGTAGACGTACATCAGCACTGCCGGCTTGCCGCGGAACCAGGCCGCCTGGTACGCATCCTGCTGACCGGCGTAGACA
>DASZCB010000011.1:0-2485 GCA_035943575.1 Rhodanobacter sp.
TACACGGTCGCCATGCTGCTGTTTCATGTCGGCGGCTTCCTCATCATCTATGCGGTGATGCGGCTGCAGGCGGTGTTGCCGTTCAATCCGGCCGAACAATCCGCCGTCGCCGAGGATCTTTCCTTCAATACCGCGATCAGCTTCATCACCAATACCAACTGGCAGAACTACGGCGGCGAAAGCACGATGTCCTATCTCGTGCAGATGCTCGGGCTGACGCACCAGAATTTCCTCTCGGCGGCAACCGGCATCGCGCTCGCGGTGGCGTTGATTCGCGGCTTTTCGCGCTCCTCGATGCGCACCATCGGCAATTTCTGGGTCGATGTGACGCGCTGCACCCTTTATGTCCTGATGCCGATCTGCGTCGTCTACACGCTGTTCCTGGTCTGGCAGGGCATGCCGCAGACCCTCGGCGACTATGTCGAGGCGACGACGCTCGAAGGCGTCAAGCAGACCATCGCGGTCGGCCCGGTCGCCTCGCAGGTCGCGATCAAGATGCTCGGCACCAATGGCGGCGGCTTCTTCAACGCGAATTCGGCGCATCCGTACGAGAACCCCACGCCGTTCTCCAACTTCATCGAGATGCTGGCGATCTTTTTGATTCCAGGTGGCCTCTGCTACATGTTCGGCAAGCTGGTGGGCGACCGGCGACAGGGCTGGGCAATCCTCGCCACCATGCTGTTGATCTTCATCCCGTTGACGATCGCCCTGGTTGCAGCCGAGCAGGCCGGCAACCCGGCGCTGCATGGACTGGCGGTCGATCAGCACGCCTCGGCGCTGCAGGCTGGCGGCAACATGGAGGGCAAGGAGACGCGCTTCGGCATCGCTTCGTCCGGCCTGTTCGCGGCGATCACCACGGCGGCGTCCTGCGGTGCAGTGAACGCGATGCACGACTCGCTGACCCCGCTAGGTGGCCTGGTGCCGATGTGGCTGATGCAGCTGGGTGAGGTGATCTTCGGCGGCGTCGGCTCGGGTCTGTACGGAATGCTCGCATTTGCCGTCGTCGCGGTGTTCATCGCCGGGCTGATGGTGGGCCGTACGCCGGAATATCTGGGCAAGAAGATCGAGGCCTACGAGATGAAGATGGCCAGCCTCCCAGTGCTGCTGCCGTGTGCGCTGGTGGTGATCGGTACAGCCATCGCGGTGATGACGCCGGCGGGTGTGGCAGGCGTCGCCAATCCCGGCGCGCATGGCTTCAGCGAGATCCTCTACGCGGTCAGCTCGGCCTCCAACAACAACGGCAGCGCGTTCGCCGGCCTCTCGGCGAACACGCCGTTCTGGAACGTGCTGCTCGGCATCTGCATGTTCCTTGCACGTTTCCCGCTCGCCATCGCGATGCTGGCAATGGCCGGCTCGCTCGCTGCCAAACGCCACGTACCCGAATCGGCTGGCACCTTGCCTACGCATACGCCGCTGTTCGTCACGCTGCTGGCCTGCGTGGTGATCGTCGTCGGCGCGCTGACTTTCCTTCCGGCACTGGCCCTGGGGCCGATCGCCGAATCCCTGATGTCGGGACACTGAATCATGACCGCACAAACTCAAGCAGTGAGCGGCTTCAGCCGCGAGCTGGTTCTCACGGCGATGGCCGATTCGTTCCGCAAGCTGTCGCCACGGTTGCAGTTCCGCAACCCGGTGATGTTCGTTGTATTCGTCTGCAGCGTGCTGACCACCTTGCTTTGGGTGCAGGCGCTCGCCGGTCACGGCGAGGCGCCGACCGGCTTCATCTTCTGGGTCAGTCTGTGGCTGTGGTTCACTCTGCTGTTTGCGAACTTCGCCGAGGCGCTGGCGGAAGGCCGCGGCAAGGCGCAGGCCAATGCGTTGCGCAGTTCGCGTAAGGATGTGATCGCGAAGAAGCTGGCATCGGCCGATCGCAATGCGACGATCACCTTCGTCCCGTCCAGCGATCTGCGTACCGGTCATCACGTGTTGGTCGAGGCCGGTGAGCAGATGCCCGGCGACGGCGAAGTGGTGGTCGGCGCGGCCAGCGTGGACGAGAGCGCGATCACTGGCGAATCCGCACCGGTGATCCGCGAATCCGGCGGCGACCGCAGCGCGGTTACCGGCGGCACGCGGGTGCTGTCGGACTGGCTGGTGGTGCGCATCACCAGCAACCCCGGCGAGAGCTTCCTCGACCGCATGATCGCGATGGTCGAAGGCTCCAAGCGGCGCAAGACGCCGAACGAGATCGCGCTGACGATCCTGCTGGCGAAGTTCACCCTGATCTTCCTGCTCGCCTGCGCCACCCTGCTGCCGTATTCGATCTACAGCGTGCAGGTCGCCGGCGTGGGGCATCCGATCACGCTCACCGTGCTGGTCGCGCTGCTGGTCTGCCTGATTCCCACCACGATCGGCGCGCTGCTGTCGGCGATCGGCATCGCTGGGATGGACCGGATGATCCGCGCCAACGTGATTGCCACTTCGGGCCGTGCGGTCGAGGCGGCCGGCGACGTCGACGTGTTGCTGCTGGACAAGACCGGCACCATCA
>DASZCB010000012.1:0-2920 GCA_035943575.1 Rhodanobacter sp.
TGGATGGTGAGGTGACGCTCGCATTCCCCCCCGGCGGCGTCACCTGCACCATCGATGTACCACTGGACGAGGTAGTTCTCTGATGACCACCGACAGCCATCCGCCCTGCATCCTGCTCGCCGAAGACGAGATGATGCTGGCGATGATGCTGGAAGACCGGCTCAGCGCATCCGGCTACAGCGTGCTCAAGGCCGCGCGGCTGACCCGATGCCTGGAACTGGCCGAGTCCGCGCCGATCGACCTGGCGATCCTCGACATCAACCTGGCCGGCGAACCCAGCTTCCCTGCCGCACTGGTGCTGCGCCGTCGCGGCATCCCGTTCGTGTTTTCATCCGGCTACGGCGGCGAAGACATACCGGAAATGTGGCGCAACGAAACCGTCCTGCAGAAACCCTACGACACCCGCCAATTGACGGCAGCCCTGACCGCCTTGCGCGCGGCCTGACGGCCTTCGCCGCAGCAACCCGCCGGCTCGGGGTGCGCTACCGACCGCAGAGCGGCGCCCGAACAGCCCTTTGCCACCCCTCGGCTGAACCGACCGCAGCAGGCTTTTCGCCGGCCGGTTACAATAGGCGGTCTGATGCACTCACGCCCTGCCTGTCGGGGCCAGCGCAAACCAGCCCCAGAACCAAAATATTCCTGGTGGACAGCACAGCTGCCCTCCTCACGCTTGCCCTGACACAACCCTTTCCGGAATCCAGACCGTGGCCCGACAGAAACCTCTCTCGCTTTACCGCAACATCGGCATCATTGCGCACATCGATGCGGGTAAGACCACCACCACCGAGCGCGTGCTGTATTACACCGGCAAGAAGCACCAGATCGTCGACGTCCATGACACCAAGGACGGCAAGGGTTCGACCACCACCGACTACATGGAGCAGGAGCGCAAGCGTGGCATCACGATCCAGTCGGCGGCCGTGACGGCCGAATGGAAAGGTCACCAGATCAACGTGATCGACACCCCGGGACACGTCGACTTCACCATCGAGGTGAACCGTTCGCTGCGCGTGCTTGACGGTGCAGTGGTGGTGTTCGACGGCGTGGCCGGCGTGGAACCGCAGACCGAGACCAACTGGCGCCTGGCCGATCAGTACAACGTGCCGCGCGTGTGCTACGTCAACAAGATGGACCGCATCGGCGCCAACTTCGCGCATTGCGTGAAGGGCATCCGTGAGCGCCTGAACGCACCGGCCCTGCTGTGCCAGATTCCGCTGGGCAGCAGCGACGAGTTCTGCGGCATGGCCGACCTGGTCGCCAACGTGGCCTACATCTGGGCTTCGGACGACAAGGACAGCACCTGGGAAACCGTGTCGTTCGAGGAAGCGAAGAACCGCCTGAAGTTTGGTTCCACCGTGGACAACGACTGGATCGACCAACTGCCGAAGCTGCGCGAGGAAATGATTGAGACTGCGCTGGCGATGGACGACGAAGCGTTCGAGCATCTGATCGAGACCGGCGAACACGATCCGAAGAAGCTGAAGGAATGCATCCGCAAAGGCTGCGTCACCGGCAAGCTGGTGCCGGTGTTCTGCGGCTCCTCGTACAAGAACAAGGGTGTGCAGCAGCTGCTGGACGCCGTGGTCGACTACATGCCGTACCCGGGCGAGAACGGCGGCATCTCGATGGTCGACGAGGACGGCAACGTCATCGGCGAGCAGGCAGTCACCGACGACGCGCCGGCGCGTGCGCTGGCGTTCAAGGTCATCAACGACCAGTTCGGCACGCTGACCTTCTGCCGCATCTATTCGGGCGTGATCAAGAAGGGCGACACGCTGCAGAACGTCACCCGCGGCAAGAAGGAGCGCGTGGGCCGCATCGTGGAAGTGCAGGCCAACGCCACCAAGGAAATCGACGAAGTACGCGCCGGCGACATCTGCGCGTTCGTCTCGATGAAGGACACTGAGACAGGCGATTCGCTGTCCGATCCGGCGCATCCGGCCCTGCTCGAGCGCATGCGCTTCCCGGATCCGGTGATCAGCGTATCGGTCGAGCCGAAGACCCGCGGCGACGTCGACAAGATGTCGACCGCGCTCTACAAGATGGTCAAGGCCGATCCGTCGCTGCGCATGGAAGTGGATCAGGAAACCGGGCAGACCGTGCTCAAGGGCATGGGCGAGCTGCACCTGGAAATCACCATCGACCGCATGCGCACCGAGCTGGGCGTGGAAGCGAACATGGGCAAGCCCAAGGTCAGCTTCCGCGAAGCCTTCGGCAAGTCTGTCGAGCACACCTACACGCACAAGAAGCAGACCGGCGGCACGGGTCAGTTCGCCGAAGTGAAGATCATCTTCGAGCCGGGTGAGCCGGGTACGGGCGTGGTGTTCTCCGACGAAGTGGTCGGCGGTCGCGTGCCGCGCGAGTTCATCCCGGCGGTGGAACAGGCCATCACGAAGGAGTCCCGTCAGGGCCAGGTCGCCGGCTACCAGGTACTGGACTTCAAGGCACGCCTGATCGACGGCAAGTACCACGACGTCGACTCCTCAGCGCTCGCCTTCGAAATCGCCACCCGCGCCTGCTTCCGCGAAGCGCAGAAGCTGTCCAAGCCGAAGTTGCTCGAGCCGGTGATGAAGCTGGAAGTGGTCACCGAAGCGACCTACCTGGGCGATGTGATCGGCGACATGAACCGTCGTCGCGGTTCGATCACCGAGCAGGGTCAGAAGGGTGTCAATGCCTTCGTGCAGGGCTTCGTGCCGCTGGCCGAGATGTTCGGCTACATCAACTTCCTGCGCTCGGCGACCAGTGGTCGCGGCAACTTCAGCATGATCTTCGATCATTACGAAGAAGTGCCTGCCAGCATGGTCGAGAAGCTGATGGAGAAGGAAGCGAAGTAAGGCTTCGTTTTCGACATCGCGCTGGCGATTTCAGTCAGTGCAAACTAGAGAACCCGGGGAGCAATCTCCGGGTTCTTTTGCTTTTT
>DASZCB010000013.1:0-8355 GCA_035943575.1 Rhodanobacter sp.
CCGTCGCCGATCGCGGCGTCGAAGATGCTCGGGTTCGAGGTCAGCCCGGTGATCGAATCCTCGGCGATGTAGCGCGCCAGCGTGCCGTCGTCGAGCAGGGTACGGGTGATGTTGTCCAGCCACAGGCTCTGGCCGAGTTCATGCAATTGACGGGTCGCTTTCATGCTTGCTCCATGACTCCAGTTCGATACGGGTGGGGGTTTCAGTCTGCCGGAAGGCTGATCACGGGCGCACTCGGCAGGAAATCGCCAAGCTTACGCTCGCGCAGATCGCCGATGCACGCAATCTGGATATCGGCCGCTGCACGAACGTCCGCGGGCGCCTGCGCGGCGTAGTGGCCTTGATCCACGAACACCGTGGTCAACTTGTGGCCTAGGCGCTGTTTCATCTCAGCCAGGATCTGCGGCTTGTCGTCGACCATCACGTAATGCGCGGCCGGATAACGCTGCTGCATCGCCACCAGCATGTGCTGCTTGTGCAGGTAGATCAGTACCTCGCCGCGCAGCGCGTCCCACAGCCCGGCGTGCTGGATCTTGCGCGGCTGGAATACCACGTCGCCGTCGGACAGGATCACCGTGGGGCCCAGCGTGCGCAGATGTGCGACGGTGTCCAGCGCGTGCGGATACAGCCGCTCGGCAAACGGGTATTCCAGTAGGTACGCCGACATCTGCAGCAGCGCCGGGTCGTTGTCGAGGCCGGCGCGAAAGCGCTGCAAGGCACCGAGGTAATCGGCATAACCCAGCTCGTCGCGCAGCTGCGCGTAAATCGCCCAGTAGCGATCGCGTTCGGCTATGCCGAAGGACTGTGTCAGTTGCGCGCCGAGATCGGCGGCGAAACGGTCGTTGTCGAGCAAGGTGTTGTCGACGTCGAGCAGGAACACCACCGACGCAGCAATGGTTACGTGGTCGCTCAGCATGGCTCGCTCGCCTCGGCTTTCGGATCGTGCCAGCCCTCGGCACTGCTGACGATCTGCGCGGCATCCGGCGGCCCCCAGCTGCCGGGCTCGTAGAAGCTCACGCTGCCCGGATGTTGCAGTACCCGATCGACCACAGCCCACGCCGCCTCGACGCATTCGTCGCTGGTGAACAACCCGTTGTCGCCCCGGATCGCGTCGGCGAGCAGCCGCTCGTACGGCGGCTTCTCCGGCTCAGAATGGTGTCGTGCAACCAGTTCCACCGGCTCGCCCTGCATCGTCTCACCGGGCCGCTTGACCCGCATGCCTTCGGCAATGATCACTTCGGGGCTTAGCCGGAAACGGAAGTAGTTCGATTGCGGTGGTGTGATCTCGTCGAACACCGACAGCGGCGGCGTCTTCATGTCCACCATCACCTCGGTGGTGGTGAGCGGCAGGTTCTTGCCGGTGCGGATGTAGAACGGCACGCCGGCCCAACGCCAGGTATCGATGTGCAGGCACAGCGCGACAAAGGTCTCCACGTTGGAATCCGGCGCCACGCCGTCGACCTTGCGATAGCCATTGAACTGGCCGCGGACCACTTCCTTCGGGTCGAGCGGGCGCATCGCGCGGAACAGCCGCAGCTTTTCCGTATTCAGCGAGACGGGGTCGTTGCCGATCGGCGCATCCATCGCCAGCAGCGAGGTCACCTGCAGCAGGTGGTTCTGCAGCACGTCGCGGATCGCGCCGACGCCTTCGTAGAAACCGCCGCGGCCATCCACACCGAACTGCTCGGCCATGGTTATCTGCACGCTGTCGACATAGCGGTTGTTCCACACCGGTTCGAGTACGGTGTTGGCGAAGCGGAAGTACAGCAGGTTCTGCACCGGCTCCTTGCCCAGGTAGTGGTCGATGCGGAAGATCGCCGACTCCGGGAACACCTCGTGCAAGGTGCGGTTGAGCGCCTGCGCCGAGGCCAGATCGCGGCCGAAAGGTTTTTCCACCACCACCCGCGCATGGTCGGCACAGCCGGCCTGCTGCAGGTTCTTCACCACCACGCTGAACAGGCTCGGCGGAATCGCCAGGTAATGCAGCGGCGCTTTGGCGCTGCCGAGCACCTGTTTCAACTGGGCGAACGTGGCTGGATCGTTGTAGTCGCCATCGACGTACTGCAGGCATGCCGAGAACTTCGCAAACGCGGCCTCATCGACGTCGCCGCCGTGATTCTTCGCCGCCTGCGCCAGGCTGTCGTGCGCGCGCTGGCGGAGCTGGTCGACGCTCCAGCCGGAATGCGCCACGCCGATGATCGGCAGGTCCAGCCCGTCGCGCAGCATCATCGCCTGCAGTGCGGGGAAGATCTGCTTGTAGGCCAGGTCGCCAGTGGCGCCGAAAAAGACCAGGGCATCCGAGCGGGGTATCGGCATAGCGGTTGTTCTCTCCATGGGGCTGGTGAAATACCGTCAGTCAGACGGTGCACGCTCAGACTAGCCGGCCATGCGGGAGGTTTCATCTCTGTGCCACAAGCCGGGTCTACTTTTCAGCCTGCACGCAACGAGGTTAAGTCGATGCATAAGTCTGTACGCACCTGGCTGGATGAGACAGCAGCAGGAATCTACACCGGTGTCTGCACATAGTGTGGGCCATCGCGCACGTTGCAGAGAGGGGTTGCGAGAAATGAAGGCGATGGCTTGCCCTGTCCAGTCAACACGCGCGTTCAAGACAGCTCCTGCATCTGGCGACGCGGGAGGCGCTCGCTGGAATGAAAAGTCAGATCTACGACCGCCGCTCTAACGTTTATCAGGGCGCTTTGCGCGGCTGACTGGAGTGGCCGCGGCAGGGAGCGGGGCCTTGGATGGATCAGATCCATCGACAGATACGCTATAGGCACGGCCGTCGCTAGCGAGTGCCGGGGCCGACCTGGGTAAAGGTGCGAACTTGAGGACGGCCTTGTGCGTTTGGGTTGCCTTGGTTTCCCCACCCAGTTTGACAACCAGCAGCTGGCCTTCGGCACTCGCCGAAGCATCGAGAACGAACGAGACCTCGAGCTCGACCTCGTTCAGTAGGAGAAAAGCCCCGTCACTGCTGTCCTGGGCCGAGACAAGCTCTCGTTTGACCTGACGGATAAAGTCGCCGAGGCTGATATTTCCCTTCATAGACCCCCCGTAAACTGATGTTATCTAACGCTGGAGTTACGCGGCGTGCTGAAGGCACGTCCGCTTGGACAGGTTGTTAGGCTCCAACGCCGTGCCTGGCGTCCCTATTGAGCCAGGCTGATTTGCTTCATGAAACCGAGGTTGTCCCAAAAGAGGTACTCCTCATCCATGACCCCATTCTTCCAATGACCGACTGTCACCATCTGCAGTTTGAATTTCTTGCCGGTGGGTGCAATCGTCTTGCCGTCACCTGAGTGCATCGGCTGGGTGAATGTGCCTTCCATTACGCCGATAACACTGGTCCATTCTCCATTTGTGATTTTCACCGGATGCTCTTTGATACGCGTGTCGGGGGCGAAGACGAACTGGGGCTTCAATTCGGCAATGTGCGCGTCGAGCCCGCGCGTTGTGTGGCCATCCGGATAGTGCACAAGAATGTCCTTGGAGTGACTCTCAGCCAGCCGATCCCATTTCTGATTCGTGTACACGTCGAAGTCCAATGTGTCGAATTTGGCTAGTTCAGCGTTGCCTAGCTTTTCCGCCGCCTTGTACCGAGCCAACTCATTGTCTTTTGCAGAGACGAGCGACGCGAAGCAAACCGCGATCGCGAACACAGCCACCTTGGCTAAGATGATGTGCGCCGTCGATTGATTTGTAGTCATGGTTGTCTCCAGTAGTTAACAATGACGCTGACGTGAACTCGATGTGCAGCAACACTGCATTTGAAGCCCAATGCCAAGTAGATTTCAAAAAATGCAATCTAATCCTGCGGCCTAATCTCGCAGCGTTCAAGCGGCAGAGAGGTGACGCAACCTTTCATTCAACAGAGATGTGGATCACCCCGCCCGCGGATGATTGAGCTCCACGCTGTGCTCCGTTCCGTCATCGACCAGCGGGATGCAGCCATCCGCCTGTACCACGCCATCCAACCATACCGAGCTCAGCGTGCCGACATCGCTCTGCCGCAGGTTGATCCGGTACGGCGTATCGCGGTGGCGGTAGTTCAGCGAGAAGCCGTCCCATTCGGCCGGTAGTACTGGCGCGAAGCGCAGGCGGCCGGCTTCCAGCCGCAGACCGAGCAACGACTCGACGATGAGCCGATACATCCAGCCGGCGGAGCCGGTGTACCAGCTCCAGCCGCCGCGACCGATGTGCGGCGCGACCGCGTAGACGTCGGCGCTGACCACGTAGGGCTCGACTTTATAGACGTCCATCTTGGCGTCGTCGCTGCCGTGGCTGACTGGGTTGATCATGCGCAGCAGTTCCCACGCGCGCGCGCTGTCACCGAGTTCGGCGAACGCCATCGTGGCCCAGATCGCGGCGTGCGTGTACTGGCCGCCGTTTTCGCGCACGCCGGGCACGTAGCCCTTGATGTAGCCGGGGTCGAGCGTTGATTTGTCGAACGGTGGATCGAGCAACTGCACCAGACCGGCATCGCGACGTATCAGATGCTGGTCGAGCGAGTTCATCGCCTGCTGCTGGCGTTCGGGCGTGGCGATGCCGGACAGCACCGACCAGCTCTGCGCGATCGAGTCGATGCGGCATTCGTCGTTGCTGCTGGAGCCGAGTGGCGTGCCGTCGTCGAAGTACGCGCGGCGATACCAGGCGCCATCCCACGCATGTTGTTCCAGCGCGACGCGCAACTGGCTGACTTCACTTTCGCAGTGCAGTGCGAACGCTTCGTCGTCGTGCAATCGGGCCACCTCGGCGAAGCGGGTCAGCACCTCGCAGGAGAAGAAGCCGAGCCACACGCTTTCGCCGCGACCGGCTTCGCCGACCCGGTTCATGCCGTCGTTCCAGTCGCCGCCGCCGATCAGCGGCAGGCCATGCGCGCCGCGCGGCAGGCTGTGCGCGATCGCGCGCGCGCAATGCCGGTACAGCGTTTCGCGCAAGCCCGACGATTGCGGCAGGTCGAAGTAGGACTCCTCGCCCGGATGCAACAGACGACCTTCGATGAAACCGACGGATTCATCCAGCACACTGGTGTCGGCACTGGCCAGCACGTAGCGACTAGTGGCCAGCGGCAGCCACAGGTAATCGTCCGAGCACGCGGTGCGCACGCCGCGATCCAGCGGCGGATGCCACCAGTGCTGCACGTCCCCTTCGGGGAACTGGTGCGCGGCGCACAGCAACAGCTGCGCGCGCGACAGTTCGGGCGCGGCGTGCAGCAGCGCCATCGAATCCTGCAGCTGGTCGCGGAAGCCGAACGCGCCGCCGGACTGGTAGTAACCGCTGCGCGCCCACATGCGGCAAGCCATGGTCTGGTACAGCAACCAGCCGTTGGCGAGCACGTCGATTGCCGGTTCTGGCGTGCTGATCTGTACAGTGCCGAGCGTGCGCATCCAATGTGCGCGAACTTTTTCCAGCGCATCGGCGGCACTGCCGCTACCGCGGAAACGCTGCACCAGCGCACTGGCGTCGGCGCCGTCGCGGCCGACGCCGAGGCGGAAGATCAGCTGGCGCTGCTCGCCCTCGTCCAGCGTCACGTTCACCTGCAAGGCTGCGCACGGATCCAGTCCTGCGCCGAGCCGACCGGACAGATGCGCACGCCCCAGCCCGGCCGGCGCCGCGGTGCTGCCGTTGCGGCCGAGGAATTCGCTACGGTCGCCGTCGATGCCGCGACCTGGGTCGTCCACGTCGAAGAACGCCACCCGGTTCGGAAACTCGCTGTTATACGCATTGCGCGCGAACAGCGCGCCGCTGGCCGGATCCGATTCAGTCACCACATGCATCGAAGTGCGTTCGCGCAAGTCGCCCAGCAGCCATTCGACGTAGCCGGTGACACTGAGCCGGCGCGGCTGACCGCTGTCGTTGCGCAGTTTGAGCACCGAGAATTTCACCGAGGCATCCATCGCCACGTAGATCCACAGTTCGGAGTGGATGCCATCCTCGACGTGCTCGAACACGCTGTAGCCGAAGCCGTGACGGGTGATGTATTCGCCACTGCCGCGGCACGGTAGCGGAGTCGGCGACCACAACTGGCCGGTTTCCTCGTCGCGCAGGTACAGCGCCTCGCCGCTGCCGTCACTGACCGGATCGTTGTGCCACGGCGTGAGCCGGAATTCGTGCGCGTTCTCGCCCCAGGTATACGCGCTGCCGCTCTCGGAGATCACCGTGCCGAAGTGCGGGTTGGCCAGCACGTTGGACCACGGCGCCGGGGTGGCGCCGCCTGCGTCAAGGGTGATCACGTACTCGCGACCGTCCGCGCTGAAGCCGCCGTGGGGGTTGGTCAGCTGCAACGTGGCCGATGCTGCCGGCGCGAGTGCGCTGGACGAGATCCGTCGTGGCCGACTCGGCTCGAAGCGAGGCGCGTGCGTTTCCGCGCGGCGCCGGCCGATCTGTTCGGCCAGGCTGCCGCGGTTGTCGACGAGGATGATCCGCGCGCTGGCCAGCATCACCATTCGATCCTCGCCGGACAACTGCTGCGCCGGCCGCACGAAGATGCCGCCGGGATGATCGAGCAGGCTCGCCTCGCTGCCGGAGGCGATCAGGCCCATGATCAGATCCTGCAGCTCCTGCCGGTAGCCGGCGCGATCCTCGTTCCAAATCACCAGATCCACCGACAGCCCCTTCAGCCGCCAGTACGCGTGCGCCTGTACCAGCTGGCGCACTAGCTCGATCCGCGCCGGATCGGCAATCTGCAGCAGCACGATCGGCAGGTCGCCGGAGATCGACTGCCCCCACAGCCCGGACTGGCCGCGCCGGTTGCCGCGCAGAATGCCGGATTCCGCGCGCAGGTTCGCGTTCGGGTAGATGATCGAGGTGGCCATGTGCTCGTACAGTTGCGCGTCGGCGAGACTGGCGTTGAGCTGGCGCAGCAGCACCTGGCTGTGCGTCCAGGCCAGGTCGAACACGCGGTCGGCGAGGTGGCGGTCGCGGTATTTGCCGATCAGCTGGATACAGCCGTCGCGGTGGTCGGCGATGCCGGTGACGAAGTCGATTGTGGCCGACTGCTCCGGTTCCAGCGTGATACGGCAGCGGATTGCCACGATCGGATCGAGCACCGAACCGGCACTGTTGGACAATTGCGCCTGCTCGCGATCCAGCATCTGCGGCTGCGCGACGTTGCGGCCTCGACCGATGAAGCGCGCGCGATCAGTCTCGTACGAGATCGCGTCGATGTGGGCGTCGTGCACGGCCAGCAGATGGCACATCCACGGCACCGCCTCGTCGTGCGCGCGCGGCCGGCGCGTGCACACAATTGCCTGCAGCGCCGGCAGCAATTCGGTCTGCACGAACAACTTGCTGAAGGCCGGATGCAGCGCGTCGGCCAGCGGCGGCGCCAGTACCACTTCGGCGTAGCTGGTCAGCTCGATCGTGCGCCGCGTGCGGCTGCGATTGGTGATGCGGGTGCGGCGCAGTTCGATATCGTCTTCCGGCGATACCACGATCTCTGTGTGCGCATCGAAGTCGCGTTCGCGCACACGGAACTCGGCGCGCGCGTCGGAGAAGATCGCCTCGAACAGCTCGGTCTTCTTCAGCGTCGGCTGGTAGGCGGTGGACCAGTAGTCGCCGCTGGCGACGTCGCGCAGATAGCAGAACATGCCCCAGTGATCGCGCGTGATGTCCTCGCGCCAGCGCGTCAGCGCCAGCTCGCCGCGCCGGCTGTAACCGCCACCGGCGCTGCTCACCATGGCGTGGTAGTGGCCGTTCGACAGCAGCTGTACGGCTGGTAGCTGCCGGTCCGGGTCGGCGAATACGCGCAGTCGCGCTTCGACGGCGCGCAGGTTGCCGTCCTGTTCGGGGAAGCCGGAGGCATGCAGATACTCCGCGGCGGTCCTCGGTACGCGCTCCTGCAGCAACAGGCTGGTGGCCTGAAACTGCGGATCGGATTCGAAACGTCGCTGCATCGGCCGCTGCAACAGTGCGTAGTCCAGCGCCAGCAGACTCATGCCCTGGTGATGCGCCATGAACGATCGCACCAGCGCCGAGCTCTGTCCCAGTGGCAAACGCGCGGGGGTGTAGTCGATCGCCTCGTACAGGCCGAAGCGGCCGGCTGCACCGGCCTCGGCCAGCCTTTGCAGGTTCCTGGTGGCCGCGGCCGGGGCCACCATCATCGCCAGCGCAGTGGCGTAGGGCGCGATCACCACGTCGTCGCCGAGCCCACGTTTCAGCCCGAGGCCGGGCACGCCGAACGCGCGGTATTGGTAGGTGAAGTGCGTGTCCAGCATGTTGTAGCCGGATTCGGATACGCCCCACGGCACGCCCAGCTGGTTGCCGTATTCGATCTGCCGCGCTACCGCGGCGCGACAGGTCTGGTCGAGCAGGGTGCCTTCGTAGCTGGGCATCACCAGCGTCGGCATCAGATAT
>DASZCB010000014.1:0-2729 GCA_035943575.1 Rhodanobacter sp.
ATCAGCTGAAAATTGGTGGCTGGTCATTCGGCAACGTGGCAAATCGTATCGTGCATGAAGGATTGGGGGCGGTGAATCTCGCCGGCTCGCTCTCCGCTTCACTGGTGGCAGGCGGCACGCCCAACGGTAGCCGCGCCGTACTGAATCCCGGTGGCGCCAATGGTGGATACATCTCGTTCTTTATGCCGGACGGCACGCGCGCGGGGTACATCGGCAACCCTGACGCCGGCACGCTGATGATTGCACCCGAGGGCGGCCGCAGTGTTGCGATTTTCGGCCCATCCGTGAGTCTCTCCGCCCTCGCCGCATCCGGCGCCATCACGGGCGCCAGCGTTCGCGCCACCGGAACCATCATGGCCGCCGGCGGTTTTCAGGTCGGCTAAATCCATTCGCAATCCCGTCAAGGAATCACAGTGACCGACTCCACCAACGCACGCATCCGCACTCTCGCCACCGGCATCACGGCCGAGATGATCGCGGAGCAAACGCACATGTTCTACGACCCCGCGACTGGCGGTGGCTATGTGACGTTCCAGGCCCGCGAAGTTCTTTACGTCAACGGCGTGCTTCAGGCGCCGATGGGCGACTTCGACATCCTGCGGGTAGAGGTCCCCGACATCGCCGCGCATGCGTTCGGCGCCGGCAAGGTCGACCCGGTGACTGGTGCTGATCTGTCGGGTGTCAGCGTGGCTGGCGTGATGACGATCATCAAGGCGGCTTATGACGCGCTGTACAACGCACGCGCCGTGGCTGCTGCTGCCGCCGCGAATCCGCCCGCACCGCCGGCCGCTCCCTGACCATGGCGCAAAGCTACGCCAACGCAGCCGGCATGAATCCCGAAGACGTCTACGACCCCGATATTGTAGGCGACGGCCCCACTGCCTCCATAAGCGGTATCGGCTACCGCAATGCGGCGGGGGTGTTGCTCAAGTTCGCCGCGCTGAGTTACGGCACCGCCGCACCAAACCACGGCTACCGACTGAGCGATGGCCGCGACTTCTCCGCTCTGTGGGCGAAGAAAGGGACGGCCGTCTATACGCTGCCGATTAACGGCAAGGCCTACACCGAGAACAGCCAGACGCGCGGTCAAGCGTATGTGCAGTTCAACATCCTTGCGGACGGCACATGGAACGTTACTACGTGGAACTCCGGCCGGTCGCCGACCACACGGGTTGACGACTCCGGCACGTGGTTGCCGTCCGGCGACTCGGCTTCGAATTGGTCTGTGCAAATGACTAATTCCGGTTCCGGCTCCGTTGTCGCACACCTCAGCTTCACCGGCGTCAATACGCAGACAACGACGGCGCCGGCGCCGACGGCTCTGAGTTCAGGTCAGAGCGCGCAGCAGACATCACAGGCGACTACTACCGGCACTAACGCTACCTGGAACGGCGACATAATCATCAAGCTGTACCGGCTCGGCGTCTTGCGCTCAACAACCGACATACACACCAGCCTCAATTGCAACGGCAACTGACGCCAGCCGAGTAGCCCGCGAGCTAAACGGAAATCCCCACCGAGGGAGTACGTCGAGTAAATCCCGATGATTGATCTTGACCAGATCAATCACCGGAATTTGTCCAATGCAAAAGAATTTCTTGCATGGTGTGCAAGTCATCGACATCAACGATGGCGCGCGCACAATCAGCGTTGCGTCATCGAGTGTTATCGGCATCGTGGGCACTGCGCCGAATGCTGACCCGGCGGCTTTCCCGCTGAATACTCCGGTGCTGATCGCAGGTTCGCCCGCGATGGCCGCCAAGCTGATTACCGGCGTTGGCGCCGACAATGGCACGCTGCCAGACGCAGTAGATTCGATCTTCGACCAGTCGCTTGCCGTGCTTGTCGTGGTTCGTGTTGATGTCGGCACGGGTGCGAATGCTGATGCAGCCACGATGGCGAATGTTGTTGGTGGCGTGAATGCGATTACCGGCAACTACGAAGGCGTGCACGCGTTCCTGTCTGCCGAAAGCATCGCCGGGGTGAAGCCGCGCATCTTGATTGCGCCAGGCTTCACGCACCAAGCCGGGGGCACCGTGCAGGCGCCAACCACAAACCCTGCAGTTGCCGAAATGCAGGCCATCGCGAACAGCCTGCGAGCGGTCATCATCCAGGACGGCCCGAATACAACCGATTCAGCGGCCATGGCTGCGGCCACCACTGGCGGCAGCAAGCGCACGTACCTTGTCGATCCGGTGGCGCTGAAGCTCGATGCCACTGGCGCCACCGTGCAGACCTACGGCAGTTCCTGCGCGGCCGGCGTGATCGCCGCGACCGACAACACTCTCGGCTGGTGGGCGTCGCCTTCGAATCAGCCCGTGAACGGCATCATCGGCACTGCACGGCCGATCCCCTTCAGCATGGGCGACAACTCCTGCGCGGCGAGCCTGCTGAACGCGGCGAACGTCGCGACGATCATCCGACAGAACGGCTTCCGCCTGTGGGGTAATCGCACGCTCTCCGCCGATCCGAAATGGGCGTTCCTGTGCGTCGTGCGCACTGCCGACATCATCGCCGACAGTCTGCAGGCCGCGCATTTGTGGGCCGTCGACAAGGGCATCACGAAGAATTACGTCAGCGACGTACAGGAGGGCGTGAACGCATTCCTGCGCGACCTGAAGACCCAAGGCGCGATTCTCGGCGGCCACTGCTGGGTCGACCGTGATCTGAATTCGGACAGCTCAATCGCGCAGGGCAAGGTGCTCTGGGACTTTGATTTCACGCCGGTT
>DASZCB010000015.1:0-14775 GCA_035943575.1 Rhodanobacter sp.
CGATCTGGGACCAGCAGACCGGGGGCTCCCCTCGCGACAACCCGGCGTCGCGGCAGTTGCTCGACGCACGGCAATCGTTGCGTCGTCCGTTGACGGCGGACGACACCCAGACCAACCCCGCGGACAACGCCCGCTACACACGCACGGCGCAGAACGAAATCTACCGGCAGTTCCAGCGACTGCCGAACCCCGACCTGGTCATGTACGTGTTCCCGCACCTGGCCGGCAGCGATCCCGCACCCGTACCGGGCTATACCACGGTGTTTCCGCTGTACCAGCGCGTGCAATACGCGATGCCGGGCGAGCGCACGGAGAGCTACTGATGAACTGGCGCGAACTCGCCGGGCGCCTGCGACGCCGGGCCTCCCCCTGGCCTGCGAACGCAGCGCCCGCCGATGCAACGTCGCCCGATGCGTGGGAGCGCCACATCGCGCACCTGACGTCGCACGGCATCCCCGAACCGGGCGCGAACGCTGGCACGAAACGCAGGCCAGCGACACGCGACGACGAACAGGCGCTCTACGATGTCGCGCCGTCGTTTGTCGAGCTGCTGCCGTGGGTCGAATTTCTGGCGGAGTCGAAAAGCCTGCTGCTGGATGACGGTGAATCGGTGGCCGCGTTCTTCGACATCACACCCATCGGTACCGAGGGCCGCGAGCCAAAGTGGCTGAACCAGGTGCGTGACGCCGTCGAGAATGCCCTGCAGGACAGTCTCGATGAACTCGAGGACAACCCGTGGGTGGTGCAGTTTTACGTCCAGGACGAAACCGGTTGGGACGACTACCTGCGCACGTTGCACGACTACGTCCAGCCACGTGCGCGCGATACCGCGTTCACCGCGTTCTATCTGCGCTTCTTCGAGCATCACCTGCGTGCCATTGCGAAGCCGGGTGGCCTGTTCGAGGACACCGCCGTCACGCGCCTGCCGTGGCGCGGGAAAACCCGCCGTGTGCGTCTGGTTGTCTACCGGCATGTCGGCGGCACGGGCGGACGACGCGGCACGTCGGCCAGCCAGGCGCTGAACGCGGTCTGCGATCGCCTCACCGGCGGCCTTGCCCATGCCGGCGTTCGCACGCGGCGCCTGGATGCGCCTGAGATTCACGCATGGCTGCTGCGCTGGTTCAATCCACACCCGACCCTGCTCGGCGACACCGCCGAAGACCGCGAGCACTTCTATCAGCTGGCCGCTTATCCTGAGCGTGCGGCCGATGGACCGGACGACGATCTGGAGCTTGCCAGCGGCACCGATTTCGCACAGCGCCTGTTCTTCGGGCAGCCGGTCTCCGACGCGGCCCATGGCGTCTGGCACTTCGACGACCGGCCTCACCGGGTCGTCGTGCTCGACCGCCTGCGGCTTCCGCCGGCGACCGGACACATCACGGGTGAGACGCGCAAGGGCGGCGATTCGATCAACGCGCTCTTCGACCAGATGCCGGAAGACACGGTGATGTGCATCACGCTGGTCATCACGCCGCAGGACCCCCTCGAAGCCCACCTCAATCACCTGAGCCGTAAATCCGTGGGCGAGACGCTGGCCTCCGAGCAGACCCGCCAGGACGTGCAGCAAGCGCGTGCCATCATCGGTCGCGCGCATAAGCTTTACCGCGGCGCGGTCGCGTTCTACCTGCGCGGTCACGATCTCGCCGAGCTCGATGTGCGCACCCTGCAGCTCTCGAACGTCATGCTCAACGCGGGCCTGCAACCCGTACGCGACGAAGACGAAGTCGGACCGCTCAACAGCTACCTGCGCTGGCTGCCCTGCGTCTTCGATCCGGCGAAAGACCGCAAGCAGTGGTACACGCAACTGATGTTCGCGCAGCACATCGCGAATCTCTCAGCGGTGTGGGGCCGCAACCAGGGCACCGGACATCCCGGTATCACCGTGTTCAATCGGGGCGGCGGTCCGGTCACCATCGATCCGTTGAGCCGTCGCGACCGGCAGATGAATGCGCACCTGTTCCTGTTCGGACCCACCGGCTCGGGCAAGTCGGCGACGCTGAACAACCTGCTCAACCAGGTGATGGCGATCTACCGGCCGCGCCTGTTCATCGTGGAGGCCGGCAACTCCTTCGGTCTCTTTGGCGACTTCGCCACCCGGCTCGGCCTGAGCGTGCATCGCGTGAAGCTCGCGCCGGGCTCGGGCGTCAGCCTCGCGCCGTTCGCCGACGCCTGGCGACTGGTGCGGACACCGAGCATGGTGCGCACGCTCGACGCCGACGCGCTCGATGAAGAATCGTCCGAGGCAATCCAGGAGCGCGACGAGCAGCGCGACGTGCTGGGCGAGCTGGAAATCACCGCGCGGCTGATGATCACCGGTGGCGAGGACCGCGAGGAAGCACGCATGACGCGCGCGGACCGCAGCCTGATCCGGCAGTGCATTCTCGATGCCGCCTACGGCTGCGCCGGCGACCATCGCACCGTGCTGACCCAGGACATCCGCGATGCCCTGCGCGCACGGGGTCGTGACGCGTCGCTGCCGGACAGCCGGCGCACGCGGCTGCTGGAAATGGCCGATGCGATGGACATGTTCTGTCAAGGTGTCGACGGCGAGATGTTCAACCGTCCAGGTACGCCGTGGCCGGAGGTCGACATCACGGTGGTGGATCTGGCGACCTTCGCGCGGGAGGGCTACAGCGCGCAACTGTCGATCGCGTACATCTCGCTGATCAACGCGGTCAACAACATCGCCGAGCGCGACCAGTTCCTCGGGCGGCCGATCATCAACGTCACCGATGAAGGCCACATCATCACGAAAAATCCGTTGCTCTCCCCGTACATCGTCAAGATCACCAAGATGTGGCGCAAGCTCGGCGCGTGGTTCTGGTTCGCCACCCAGAACATCGACGATCTGCCGAAATCGGCGGAGCCGATGCTCAACATGATCGAGTGGTGGATCTGCCTGTCGATGCCGCCCGACGAGGTCGAGAAGATCGCGCGCTTTCGCGAGCTGAACCCCTCGCAGAAAGCCCTGATGCTTTCCGCGCGCAAGGAAGCGGGCAAGTTCACTGAAGGCGTGATCCTCTCCCGCTCGATGGAACTCCTGTTCCGTGTCGTCCCGCCCAGCCTCTATCTCGCGCTTGCCATGACCGAGCCCGAGGAAAAGAACGAGCGCTACCAGTTGATGCAGCAGTTTGGTTGCAGTGAGCTCGATGCGGCCATCCGCATCGCGGCACGCATCGACCGGGCGCGCGGCATCGAACCCCTGCCCTTCGATCTCTAGCCTTCCCATGACCTATCTCGCGCCCCAAGCCCTCGACCGTATCGACACGCCGGTTCGTCTGCGGCGGCGCGCGCCGCGGCTGGCTCTTGTACCCACGCGCCGTCGTCCGATCCAGCATCTGGTCAATGTCTCCGGCGGAAAAGACTCGGCCGCGGTCTATCTGCTCGCCCTCGAATCCGGACGGCCATTCCGCGCGGTGTTTGCCGATACGGGCAATGAGCACGAACTGACGTACGAGTTTGTAAGTCGCTTGCATGAGCGCACCGGCGGTCCACAAGTCGAGGTGGTGCGCGCTGACTTCAGCGCGGATCTCGCCCGCCATCGCGCCTACGTCCTGCGTGTCTGGCCGAAGCTTGGCATGTCCGATGCAGTGGTCGCCGAGGCGGCGGCGCTGCACGAGCCGACAGGCAATCCGTTTCTTGACCTCTGTGTCAGTAAGGGCCGTTTTCCCAGCACGACGGCGCGCTTTTGCACCCCATCACTCAAGGCCGCGCCGATCGAAACGCAGATCGTCGGTCCCATGTTGCGCGATGGGCTGGTCCTGCAGTGGCTCGGCATTCGCGCGGACGAAAGCCGCCACCGCGCGACGCAGCCGCGCTTCAATCACCACGAGTCCGGATCGATGCTGTGGCGACCGATCTTTCGGTGGACCGTCGATGACGTATGGGCCATGCATCGCCGGCACGGATTGCCGCCCAATCCGCTGTACGCGATGGGGATGGGGCGCGTCGGTTGCATGCCGTGCATCAACTGCCGCAAGGGCGAGCTGCGTGCGATCGCCGAGCAGTTCCCGGAACACATCGACCGCATCGAACGCTGGGAGCGCGTCGTCGCGGCCGCCAACAAGCGGCATGCCGCTACGTTTTTCCCCGCAGTCAAGGACCCGATGGATGTGACCCGCCCTGGCACGTACGCGACGATCCGCACCGTGGTCGAGTGGAGCCGGACGACACACGGCGGACGACAGTACGCCCTGTTCTTCGACAATCAGACGGGCGGTGGCTGCACGTCCGAGCTGGGCCTTTGCGAGGGCTTGCCATGAAGTATCTGCCGTCCTGGTTTATTCGCGCCCGACTTCGCCGCCTGCTCTGGCCAGCGGCCTCCGCGATCACGGTCCTTGCGATCCTGCTCGTCGCTGCCATGCAGCTGACACCGGAGTCCGGCGCTTCGCGCCACGCCTTCGGCCCCCCGTGGGTGTATGGCGCACCGACCGCACGCTTTACCCTCGTCGAATATGCCGACCTGGAGTGCCCGTATTGCCAGGCGTATTTCCCGGTCCTGCACCAGTGGATCGATGCGCATCACGACGTCAACTGGCAATGGCACCATCTGCCGCTCACCATGCACGACCCCGCTGCGTGGCAGGAAGCGCGCCTGGTGGAATGCGTCGGACGTGTCGGCGGACAGAGTGATTTCTGGAAGGCCGCCGCCTGGGTTTATGGGCACACGCGCTCGAACGGTGACGGCCTGCCGGCCGGTACGCCCTATCCGAACGTACGCACCGGGATCAAGACGTGCCTCGCGGGAACCCAGGCCGACGACGCGATCCGGCGTGAAATTGACGACGCCCAGCGCGATCAGATCCAGGGCACCCCGATGCTACGGTTGATCGACCATCGGACCGGACAGACCCTGGTCATTCGCGGGGCAGCCGACGGCGACACCCTGCTCTCCGCGATCGACCAATTGATCGCCTCCGGAACGCACGCCTCTTCGAGTGGATCGGCCACCGCGACAGAGACGGCCCGCTGACCCGTCGCGGATGATCGAAGAGGATCGCGGCGCGGTCCCGCATCCCAAGCTGACGACAGAACAGAAACGCCGCCCGTATAAAGGGCGGCGTTAGTCCAGGTGTCGGTCATCCTTGATGTGGTGGCCTTCCACGGGCGCCTGACGGTTGGACACATGGAGTGTCCACAAGACGATCGGTGCAAAACAGTCGGTGCACTACGCCATTCGTTGTAGGCGAAAGCCTACACGTCCCGTCCGTCGGTTGAATCGCTAGTTCGGCACGCTCTCGACGATGCCACCGCCGCATTCCTGGACAGGCGTGCAGTCGGCACTCAGCACCTTCAGCGGTGACTGCGCCTGGTTGCCGATACCACCGCCACATTCCTGAACCGGAACGCAGGCACTCGGGGCCGGCTTCTGCTGCAGGGACAGCTGGTTGATGATGCCGCCGCCGCATTCCTGCACCGGCGTGCAGGAAGCCGCCGTCACCCCGGTCCCCGAAAGCGCCGACAGCACGGCCCAGTGCAGGCCGTCGGTTTGCGGAATCACGAACACCTGAAAGTGCGTGTCCCGGTAGACCATCTCCCCCGCCGATACGGTGTTTCCGGCTGACCGCTCCGGTGTCGATACGCGCGAGGCATCGCCCCCCATCGGCAGCGTCAGAACTGTTCCGCCCGCATAGGCGAAAGCGGCCCGCACATCGCCGTTGACGGCGTTGATCTGCACATAGGCAACGCCATCGCGATCGAAGCGGTAGGCGTGGAAGTGTGGGTTCAGGCTGACGTCCTGCGCATTGGGCCATGCCTGACCGAAACCGGTCGATGCCAGAACCGGTGGCGCGGCATGGGCTGACAAGGCACTGGCAAGCAGACCGGCCAGCAAGGCCAGCCGATGACGGCGTAGAAACGGTGTACGGGGCATGATGTGATCCTCGCGTTGACTATGATTAGTGGGATCGTCCTGACAGTGTTTCTCCTTCATGCATCACTAACGATAGTCGCGTTGCCTGTTCCGTAGAACGTACATGGACCGTCCCGCCGTAGATATGCGCGTTCAGCCGGATGCCACTGACACCGTCAGCGGTCGCCCCCAGCCGCTCGCGAAACTGTTCGCACTCGCGTCGCGACGGCATCAACATCTCGTCGCCGCGCAGCGGGATACCGCTCATCTGGAGCACTGCCCAATATCGGCCATGTGCACGCCCTGCACGCACGCGCAGGCGTACATACGCCAGCGATCGTTGCGCATGGACATGCGCTGCGGCCTCGCAGGCCAGTCGATAGAGCGCCAACTGAAATCCCCGCGACGCATCGGAGAGGTCGAGACCCTGGATGCGGCACTCGTAGGTAATACCAAGGCTTTCGAGTCCATGAGCGATCGAACCCTCGCGCAACATGTGCGCCAGTCCGTTCGCTTGCCAGGCGCGAGGCGAGAGGCTGTTCACGCGATTGAATACTTCCTGCCGGGTCGCAATGGCCTGCCGGCTGTAACGGCGCTCCTCGCCCTCGGGTAGAAAGAGGCGCATCCGGTCCAGCAGACGCTCGTGGGCGTGGTGAATGGCCGCGCCGACCTCCTGAAGCGTATCGGCCGCCTGTTGCATACGCAACTCGCCGAGATACAACCCGTGTTGCGCACTTTGTAGCGCGAGCCGGCTGTCCATACGCTCCTTTTCTTCGCGCGCATGCAAGGTGGCGATCCGCGCGCCAAGCATCAACAGGACCGACAGCGTGAACGACATGAAGACTTCGGCCTGCAGGGTGACCGGGTCGTACGGCGCGGGCACCACCATCACCAACGCGCCACTGGCAACGAAGCCGCCCAAGGCGGCGCCGCGCCAGCCGTGTCGCATCGCCAGCATGGCCACCGGTAGGAACATCGCGATGCGCGCCGCTTGGCCCAATTCATCCTTGAAGGTGAACGCCAGCCAGGTCAACAGCACAAGACTGGGGACGAGCAGCGCCAGACCCTCCAGCGCCAGGCGACTACGGCCGAGCCGCGTCCACGCTGATCGCCACGTTGGCGTTTCGCGAGCGACCTGCCACAACATCAGGGCAAGCGGGGTAAGCGTCAGGATACCCAGGTAATTACCAATGAAATAACGCGGCGCCCACAGGAACGACGTGGGCGACTGCCCCGGCTGGACGGGCATGATACGCAAATAGCCCCAGTCATACGCGGCCGTGACGAACGCCATCAGCAACGCGCACAGCAGCAGCACATTCATGCGCACCTGCCGTTGCGGTCCGAGCAGGGCCAGGCGTTCCCGGCACCAGCGCACGATCGGCATGACCAGAACAATACGGGGAACCCCGTTAAGCAACGCGCCCGCCAGGCCGAACTCTTCGTAGCACTGCAGGCTGAACCGGCCGAGGCCGAGCATTTCGCCGGCCGCGAGCGCTGGCCAGTAACGGTAAGGGAACCAGAGCAGGCACAGCAGCCGCAGGCTCGCCGGCAGGAACCAGTAGGAAAACGATACGTAGCGCAAGGCGCTGTAAAGGGCGAAGTAGGTGAGCGCCACCGCCAGATGGCGCAGCAAGTTTCCGTGCTTGATGATCTCACGCATTCCCTGACTCTCCTGTGCCGAGCGTGGTCGAGCCTTGCTCCAGACTACCTCTGCCCGAGGCTAACAGCCCTCATCCGGGCGTTTTCCCAAATCGGTCACAATTCGTGGGCATTGGCGGGCGGATAGCGGCGAGCGGGGCCTCGCCAACAACGCGGTCGGGACCGCATTCCATTTCCCGGTGGTCCGCCCCGCTCCTCTCTGGCCGACTATGCGCATCGTTCCTCTCGATGTTCATCGCCCCATGCCTTCGGTCCCTGTCATCCAGCGCCTTATGCGGCTTTCGGTCGCCATGGCCCTCGCCTGTCCGGTTTTTCCTTTGCCGGTTGACGCACAGGAGCGCCCCGCGGAGGTCTGGGTGTTCACGGATGCACAGCATCCGGTTACACAGGCATCGACGGCGCGAGTCGTATTACTCGATGCGCCCTCCCGCCTCGAAGCGTCGCTCTCCGCGGCCTTGCCGGCCGACGCCGCCATGGCCGCGGCGATGGTGCAGCAGCGCCTGAAGCAGCGTCCCGACTGGCAGCGGCAATTCGCCTCGGCCTACCAGGGTGTCACGGATGCGTGGAGCCTGGGTATCACGAGAGTACCGGCCATCGTTGTCGACCGACGTTATGTGGTGTACGGCGACACCGACGTCGCGCATGCGGCGGCACGTATCGCGTCCTATCGGAGTTCACACCCATGAGGTCCCGTTTGCATCGTCTGCGCCTGCCGCTTGCGTGCCTGCTGCTCGGCATCGGCAGCTCGGTACTGGCGCTCGACACCGCGACGATCATAGCGTCCGCACTGTCGCCCGACTGTCTGGCCTGGAAGGTGGTCGGGATCTGCTATTGGCTCGAATGTAGCGCGTTCGGTTGCAGCGTACGGACGTCGATCAAGGTCCGGCACTACATTCCCGATGCGGTCGTCTCCAGTTACGCCAACACGGGTGCCAACCCGTGGACCGAGATGCGTCTGCTGAGCGCGCCCAATCCCTCGGCCCAAGCCGGCGGCGAAGGCACGACGAACCAGGATCATGAAAACAACCTGATGAAGTTCAAGAACGCGGACGTGATCGGCCATCCGGCTGGCGTGGTCTTCAGTCGCTTTGCCAGCCAGTCGGGCTATACCTGTGCCGGCGCCGCCACGCCGTTCATGCCGTACCTCCTCAGCACCCTCGACACGGTGGCTTGGCGGTACGGCATTCCCGAAGCGGTCTACCCCGAATCACTGATCCCCGGGCGTCGCGAGATCGGCAGCCGCCTGTCGGACAACCTGTGGGGCAACGTCTATCCACGCGGCGGCTTTCTCGACCAGGTCAACGACTACGAAAGCGGTGCCGTCGTCGCGCAGCGCGCGGGCGACATCGTGACCCGCCGAGGGCAGGTTCATGTCTATCAGCCGCTGCTGGCCAACGCCCAGGATGGCTACTGGCCGGCCGGCGCGCTGGTGGAGAGCGATGCCTCGACCGGCCAGTGGCAGGAACTCACGCCGACGCTCTCGACCACCTGCGCGGTCTTCCCCCATCGCAACAAGCAGGTGCAGGCGATCCAGGCCGATTACGCGTGGACGTTGTGGCGTCCCTACGCCTGCTGCCAGCGGCGCGGCCAGGTGTTCCTTGGCAGCACCGACTTCAACTGAAGGAGGACATGGGATGAATCTCATGATGTTCAGCCGTATCCGCTCCTGCCTGCTACGTTTCGCCATGGGAGTGGGTCTTGCCGGCACATGCACCCTCCTCGGCGCGCAGACTCAGCTCAACGGCAACGGCGTCGATGTGTCGGGACACGTCATTGGCGATGACGTGCTCTATCACGTGGGCGGCGGACGCGCGGTCTCGATGAGCAGCGCGGGCAACATGCAGAGCCTCGGCGTGGGTCTCGGCTGGAACAATAATCTCATCTGCGGGAACATGAGTCTGACGACGACGCTGCAGAATCAGCTCAACGGCGTCACCAACGGCTTCCAGTCGATCATGTCGACCGTGATCCAGAACGCGACGGGAGCGGTCGCCTCGTTGCCCGCGCTGATCATCCAGCGCGCCGATCCCGGCCTCTACAACCTGCTCACGAATGGCATCCTGCAGGCGCGGCTCGATTTCGACCGCTCCAAGATGACCTGTCGCGCGATCGCCAACCGGATGGCCGACATGGCCGGCGGCCAGATGAGCTGGGACCAGCTCGCCGAAGGCATGGAACTGAAGCAGGCGGTCGCCAGCACGGACGCCGTGTCGGCGATCACCCAGGCCGAATCGAGCCACGGCAACCATGGCGTGCCTTGGGTCGGCGGCGGCAATGCGGGAGGCTCCGGCCAGAGTCCAATCAAGATGGTCAGCGATGTCACCAAGGCCGGCTACAACCTGCTCAATGGCCGTGGCGTGACCGAGACGTCATCGATCGACAGCGAAAGTTGCAACGGCAGTCTCACCTGCCAGACGTGGAGCTCGCCGCAGGCCGCCTCGGACTTCGCCACGCGCGTGCTGGGCGAGCGCGTGGCACAGACCTGCGAGGACTGCACAAAAACGCAGACCACGCCCGGCGTCGGACTGACACCGCTGATCGACGACGAATACAAGACCAAGCTGCAGGCGCTGAAAGATCTCATCAGCGGCGCCAAGGCGACCACGCCTGCCAACCTCGACGCGGCCGGCAGCGACGCGCTGCCAGTGACGCGCGGCGTGATCGAAGCACTGCGTGACGAACCGGACCAGGATGTGCTGGGGCAACGCCTCGCCTCGGAAGCGGCCCTGTCGAGCGTCCTCGAAAAAGCCCTCCTGCTTCAGCGCACCTTGCTCACGGGCAAGAACGAACCGAACGTAGCGGCCAATCAACTCGCCCAGCAGGCGGTCGACCAGGAGAACGGCACGCTGGAGCAGGAGATCAACAATCTCAAAACCGAACTCGAACTGCGACGCGAACTTGCCGGGAATTCGCCGGCCACGATCATCGAACGTAACACGGCACGAAGCGCGGGCTCGCGGGGTATCTACCAGGGCGACCCCCTGCGCGATCGTCTCGATACGATCCAGAAGCCGAAGGGCGGGACGCCGTGATGCGGGGCGCGTGGCTGCGGTGGGCATCGCGGTTCAACCGGCACACGGTGCGCGGCCTGCTCTGGATCGCGGCAATCGTCAGTGTCGCTGCGGGCGTGAACGTCCTCGGTATCCGTCTCGCGGGTGATGCGCAGGGCTGGAGTCAGTGGTTGCAGGCGCACGCCGGGGCTTTCCGGGTATGGCGACTGGGCCTCTATGCCGGCACCGCGTATGGCTGGTACCGGATGCATCGTCGGTTGCGGCAGCGGGAGCCCTCGCCGGAAACCGGGCGGCAACTCCTTCGGATCGAACTGGCTGCCGTGCTGGCCCTCGCGGTCATGGAAGGCAGCACGCTGCTTCGGCAAGGCTGACCGGAATCGACATCATGACGCTCTACACGACGGATTATCTGGAGTACTACCTGACGCTGGTCGGCTGGGTCATCAACAACGGCATCTGGAATGTGCTGGTCGCAAGCGGCGTGTTCGCGTTGCCTTTCCTCGCGATCGTGTTGCAGGAATGGTTGCGCGCGCGCGCCGAAGGCGCCGATGAGGGCAACAAGGGCGTGCTCTCGTCGATGCGCATCGAGAACCGTGTGTTTGTCGCTATCGTCGTGATCATGTTCGCTGGCATTCCGTTCATCCCGATGAACCTCTCGACGATCCAGTTCGACCAGACACGCTCCGTACAGTGCCAGGTCAATGCGCCAGCCCCGGCCGACACCAGTTGGGCGACGTCTTTCACGACACTCAACAACCAGAGCGCCCAAGTGCCGGTCTGGTGGTTTTTCATGCATGCGATCTCGAAGGCCATCACGGGCGCCGCGGTCGCGGCGATTCCATGTGGCACCGACCTGCGACAGATCCGCATGGACATCGACAGCACACGTATCGCGAATCCGGTGCTGGCACAGGAAGTAGCCGACTTCACACACGACTGCTATGGACCCTCGCGCGCAAAGCTCTTCATGAACCGGCCTACTCTTTCCGAGGATCAGACCAACGACGTGAACTGGATCGGCTCCAGCTATTTTCTGAACAACGCCGGTTTCTACAACACCTACCATTCGAGTACCCCACGCACCGCGTGGCCCTACGATGCGACACGCGATGCGGGACTGGCCCAGGTCCCGAATGGCGGCGGCTATCCGACCTGCAATCAATGGTGGTCCGAGGGGGACACCGGACTGCGGTCGCGACTGCTGACGCAGGTCAGTCCGGATCTGCTCAGCCGCATCGGCAAGTGGGCCGGCTTCCTGTCGCCGACCCAGGTCGATGATGCGGTGATTCGCGACATCGTCGCGCCCCAGCAGCAGACGATGAACCAGGGGCAGGTCTATACCGACTACGGTGGCCAGGTTGACCGGACCCTATTCAACAACGCGAATCGCATGACCTCGGACGTGGGGCTTTCGGTTGGCTCACTGGGATTCTTTCCGGCAATGGATGTCGTACGCCAGGCTCTGCCGATGGTGCTTTCGTTCCTGAAGAGCGCACTGGTGATCTGCATTCCGCTCGTGCTGCTGATCGGTACGTACGATCTCAAGGCGGTCGTTACGGTGAGCTGCGTCGAGTTCGCGCTGTTCTTCGTCGAGTTCTGGTTCCAGCTCGCGCGCTGGATCGACAGCACGATCCTCGATGCGCTCTACGGCAGTGGCTCGCCTCATCAGAACCTTGATCTAATGATGGGTTTGGACAACGGTTTCGGCGACATGCTGCTGAACTTTGTCATGGCGGCGATGTTCATCGTGCTGCCCGCCTTTTGGGTAAGCTCGTTGACATGGGTTGGGGTACGCGCTGGCGGGGCAATTCAGGGACTGGCTGACGGAACCAGGGGAGCCGGAGAGGCCGGCTCGAAGGGCGCCGGAACTGCGATGAAAGCGATCAAGTAGCCGTCAATCGTCGTCGCTAAAACGAGGATCCGGCGTGTCGTTGTAGTTGATTGGATCATAGAAGGGATTTCTTTTATGGTCCGCTGAATCACCGAGCGACGACCCTTCTACTTCATTGTCACCGTCTTGGTTACGCGTCATCCAAACTGCCACGATGACCAGCACGAACAGTAACGTCAGCCAGAACGCCATATAGAGCAACGCGCCGAGCACGACGATTTTGACCACCCACAGCACGGTGCGGGCGAAGCGGACGGATAGACCCCGCGCCATGAGCGTGCGAGTGAGTTGCTGATCCCGACGGGCAAGCCAGCGCCACGCGCGACCCGCTCCCCGGCCTAGCCGGTGTGCCCAATGCTCGTGGTGTGTCTGGGTGGTCATACATACCTCGGGGTTTCACCGATGCGCCGCTCAGAGCCTGCTCGTCTGCGAAGTGTCTTTCATCGTAGACCGCGAATCTGCCCGCGGGTTTTCATCCATACCTGCTCATGCAAAAAATTGGGGCAACATCAGATGCGCCTAGTTGATTATATTTTGTGGCAAAAATATACCATGAGGCTAATTTCGCTGCTGAATTCTGCCTGGACTCTCTTGGGTGATTGGATTTCGTGCTATTTTTACAGCATGGAGCTAAATTCAAGACATCAGGTAATCAAACGTCTGCAGGCGGAACTACCCCGCGGGGCACCGTTCGACCTGGCCGTCCTCGACCTGTTCGGCGTCTCGCCCCAGCTAGCTGCGCGCTATGCCGCGGGCGGCTGGCTGGTGCGCCTGGCCCAGGGTGTGTATGCCTTTCCCAACGACGATTTCCATGTCTATGGCGCCCTCCAGTTCCTGCAACAACGCGTGCCCGGTCTGCATATCGGCGGCAAAAGCGCGCTGGCCCTGCAGGGAGTGCGGCACAACCTGGCTCGCCGGGACACCCTAGTCCTATGGGGAGATTCACGCTTCACCTTGCCCGCCTGGTTCACCGCACGCTTCCCCGCGCGCTACGTCTACACGCATCTGTTCGACTGGCCGGACGCCAGCCTCGCCCGCAAATCGCTGACGACGCCACCGGGACTGTCCGAGGGACTGCAGGTAGCCGGCCCCGAACGCGCCGTACTCGAGTTGCTGCATGACGCCGGCACCAAGGAGAGCCTCGAAGAAGCCCGTCATCTGTTCGATGGCCTGCGGACTCCGCGCAAGGAACTGCTCGGACAGCTCCTGTCCTGCTGTACCAGCGTGAAGACAGTGCGGCTGTTCCTCACCTGGGCCCGCGAAACCAACGTCGTCGATGTCGATGCCCTGCTTGAACAGCATGCCATGCGGACCGGCAGCGCACGGCGCTGGATGAGCCGGCTCGATGACGGCACCCTACTGATCCTGAAGCCCCATGGATAAAGCCTACGCCGATACCGTCCGCCTGCTGCTCGCCGTCGCGCCCGCCGTGTTCGACAACGCCATCTTCGCGATGAAGGGCGGCACGGCCATCAACCTGTTCGTACAGGATATGCCGCGCCTGTCCGTCGACATCGACGTGGTGTATCTGCCGTGGCAGGTCCCACGCGACGAAGCACTGCTCGCGATCAATGGTGAACTGGTGGCGGTGGCCGAACGCCTCGAACCGCTCGGCGTTCAGACACGGCTGGTTCGCAGCAAGGATCTGGGCGACACCAAGCTGATCGTCGAGAACGAATCCAGTCAGGTCAAGGTGGAAGTGAACGTGGTATTCCGCGGCACGGTGTTACCCGTGGAATCTCGGCCCTTGAGCGCGGGCACGGCCGATCTCTTCGGCGTGGAATTTGCGGTGCCGGTCCTCGCACCGGACGAGCTCTATGCCGGCAAGCTGGTGGCGGCGATGGACCGGCAACACCCGCGTGACCTGTTTGACGTTTGGCAACTCTACCAGTCCGGCGGCATCACCGAGGGAATGGTCGAGTGCTTTGTCATCTATCTGGCCGGACATAACCGCCCGATCCACGAGGTGCTGTTCGGCAACGACAAGGAGATCACCGCCGAATACGACCGCGCTTTCGTGGGGATGACCCTTACACCATGCCCCCTGCCGACGCTGCTCGATGCCCGCGCACGGATGCGCCGTGAGCTCCCCGCGAGGTTGAGCACGGCACACCGGCAATTCCTCACCGGGCTGGCACGCGCACAACCCGACTGGTCCCTGTTGTCATGCGCGCATGCTTCCGAGTTGCCGGCCTTGCGCTGGAAATTGAGCAATCTCGAAACGTTTCGCAAGCGCCGCCCCGATGATTTCGCCGCCCAGGCCGAGGCACTCGAAGCCCGCCTGGCCGATCGTTAGAAACACCCCGGCCCGGGGCCCTCGCCAAGCTTCGCGCTCGCTGAACAGGATAGGCCGACATGCT
>DASZCB010000016.1:0-2657 GCA_035943575.1 Rhodanobacter sp.
GTACAGGGCACCGCAGAAGGCCATGCGTTCCGTCGCGACGAAATGGATGCCCTGCTGGCGCTGGCCGAGAAAGGCATCGGTGAACTGGTTGTGGCACAACGCGCGGCGCTGGCGCAGGGCTAAGTATGATGTCGCGCATCGTGCTGGCCAGCAGCAACCCGGGCAAGCTCAGGGAGTTCGGTGCGCTGCTCGCCGACAGCGGCCTCGAAGTGATCCCCCAGGCCAGCCTGAGCATCGAGGACGCCGAGGAAACCGGCCTCACCTTCGTCGAGAACGCCCTGCTCAAGGCGCGCCACGCGGCACAGGCCAGTGGTCTCCCCGCGCTGGCCGACGACTCGGGCCTGTGCGTGAATCATCTGCACGGCGCGCCGGGGCTGTACTCGGCGCGCTACAGCGGTGGTCACGGCGACGCCGCGGCGAACAACGCCAGACTGCTGCGCGAACTCGATGGCGTGCCGACGGCACAGCGCAGCGCGTTCTTCATCTGCGTGCTGGTACTGCTGCAGCATGCCGGCGATCCGGCGCCACTGATCGCCGAAGGGCGCTGGCACGGCCAGATCCTCACCGAGGGCCGCGGCAGCGGCGGCTTCGGCTACAACCCGGTATTCCTGCCCGATGGTTATGACCAGAGCGTCGCCGAAATGGACGACGCCCTGAAGAACAAGCTCAGTCATCGCGGCCAGGCGCTGGCGCTGCTGCATGAGCGGCTGCGCGAACTGCACGCATGAGCCTGCTCGCACCACCGCTGGCGCTGTACATCCACATGCCGTGGTGCGTGAAGAAGTGCCCGTACTGCGATTTCAATTCGCACGGTCTGCGCAGCGAACCACCGCCGTACGCCGACTACATCAACCACCTGCTCGCCGATCTGGATGCCGACCGCATCGATTTTGCCGCAGCGCTCGAAGCTCGACCCGTCATCAGCGTCTTCTTCGGCGGCGGCACACCAAGCCTGTTTGCACCAGAACTGATCGAGCGTCTGCTCGATGGCGTACGCACACGTCTGCCGCTGGCCGACGACGCTGAGATCACCCTGGAAACCAATCCCGGCACGGTCGAACACGGCCGCTTCGACGGTTATCTGGCCGCCGGCGTCAACCGCATTTCCTTCGGCGTGCAGAGTTTCGACGACGACAAATTGAAGCGGCTCGGCCGCATCCATTCGGCGAACGAAGCGGAAGCCGCAGTGAAGTCGGCGCAGGACGCCGGCTACGTCAACATCAATCTCGACCTGATGTATGCGCTGCCGCAGCAGACGCTGGATGGCGCGTTGGCCGACGTGGAACGCGCGGTTGCGTTGGCACCCACACATATCTCGCACTACCAGCTGACGCTGGAGCCGAACACCGCGTTCGCCGCCAATCCACCGCCACTGCCGGACGACGATCACGCCTGGGCGATGCAGGAAGCCTGCGAGGCACGACTGGCCGCGGCCGGCTACGGCCAGTACGAAATCTCCGCCTACGCGCAGCCGGGCCGGCGCTGCACCCATAACCTCAACTACTGGCAGTTCGGTGACTACCTCGGCATCGGCGCCGGCGCGCACGGCAAGCTCAGTGATGCCACCAGCGGCCAGTTGCATCGACGCTGGAAGACCCGTCATCCGCGCGCCTATATGGAAGCGGCCGGCGGCGCGGCACGTATCGGCGGGGACAACGTGGTCAGCGCTGCCGAACTGCCGTTCGAGTACATGCTCAACGCGTTGCGTCTGATCGACGGCGTGCCGATGACCGCTTTCGCCGAACGCACCGGCTTGCCACCCGAGCGCATCGCCGCGGGGCTGGCCGCAGCACGCCAGCGCGGCTGGCTGCACGACGATCCGCAGCGGCTGCACACCACTCCGCTGGGCCAGCGATTTCTCAACGACGTGATCGCCAGTTTTCTCGACTGAAAGGCCTTCCGGCAACGATGGCATAGCCGCGACAACCGGCATAGACTGACGGCTCCGGGGGAAATCACAGGCTCACGCATGGATGTCGGACAGGATCGACGCCGTTCGCTCGCGTCCCTTCAGGGCACCCGCCTCGACGGCGGGCGTTGGTCAGCACGCGCGCAACGGCTGCTGGAGACCAGCTACACGCTATGTGTGGAAGGGCTGCATGAGCCACTGCGACGTTGCCTGGGCGAATTCGAGCAACAGCTGTTTGCGCTGGCCGAACGGGCGCGCCAACCGGCCGAGCAGCAGGATTGCTTCGCCAGCCGGCAGCGCGTGCTGCAGGATCGAACCGCGTTCGAGCAGCGCTTCATGGAGCGGCTTGGCGTCACCATCATTGAACTCGACAATGCCGCCGGCAAACACGACGCCACAGCGAGCCCTGCCAAGCCACGGCGATCGCTGGAACTGCTCGACACGGTCGCACAGGATCTGTCGATGGCACTGGAGCAACTGAGTATCCGTGGCGAAGTGCGCCACGGCAGCGCACTGTACGAACTGGGCTACCGCGTGGCAGTGCTGATCGGTGTGCCACCACTGGAAGGCCGGGCCATGCCGCTGGGGCCATACGCGCTGGGGCAGGCATGCCATCAGGCCAGTGCCGAACTTGAACTGCCGCTGGAACATCAGCTGCTGCTGCTGCAGCACTTCGATCAGTGGGTGATTCAGGCGATGGCGCCACTGTACGACGCCATCAATGCGCAATTGCTGGGCGATGGCATCC
>DASZCB010000017.1:0-5710 GCA_035943575.1 Rhodanobacter sp.
GAAGACGGCACCGTATTCGAGGGCATCGCCGTGGGCGCCGATGGCCACAGCGTCGGCGAGGTGGTGTTCAACACTGCGATGACCGGCTACCAGGAGATCCTCACCGATCCCTCCTATTCGCGCCAGATCGTCACGCTGACCTATCCGCATATCGGCAACACCGGCGTCAACGCCGAGGATGTCGAATCCACCGCCGTGCATGCTGCCGGGCTGATCGTGCGTGATGTACCGCGCCGGGCCAGCAACTGGCGCAGCAACGAAAGCCTGCCGGATTACCTCAGGCGCCACGGCACTGTGGCGATCGCCGGCATCGACACCCGCCGGCTGACCCGTATCCTGCGCGACAAGGGTGCGCTGGCCGGCTGCGTCATGGCGGGCGAGCAGGTCGACGCCGAGGCTGCGCTGGCTAAGGCGCGCGCCTTTCCGGGTTTGAACGGCATGGATCTGGCCAAGGTGGTCAGCACGTCCAAACCGTATGTGTGGAATCAGGGCGTATACGATCTAGACAGCACATCGTTCAATCAGCCGGCGACGCGCTTCAAGGTGGTTGCCTACGACTTCGGCACCAAGCTCAATATCCTGCGCCTGTTGGCTGAGCAGGGTTGCGAGATCACCGTGGTGCCGGCGCAGACATCCGCCGCCGAGGTACTGGCGATGAAGCCCGATGGCGTGTTCCTCTCCAACGGCCCCGGCGATCCGGCGGCCTGCGATTACGCGATTGCTGCGACGCGCGAATTGCTGGATGCGAAGATTCCGCTGTTTGGTATCTGCCTCGGTCATCAGCTGATGGGGCTGGCACTGGGTGGCAAGACGCTGAAGATGAAATTCGGTCACCACGGTGCGAACCATCCGGTCAAAGACCACGACGATGGCCGCGTGCTGATCACCTCGCAGAACCACGGTTTCGCGGTCGATCCGGCAACGCTGCCGACGAACGTGCGCGTCACGCATACCTCACTGTTCGATGGTTCGCTGCAAGGCTTCGCGCTCACCGATCGCCCTGCGTTCTGCTTCCAGGGTCATCCGGAAGCGAGTCCCGGCCCACTCGACATCGGCTATCTGTTCAAACGTTTCGCTGCACTGATGCAGGAGGCCCGCTGAGATGGCCAAGCGTACCGATATCAAGAGCATCCTCATCATCGGCGCCGGCCCGATCGTGATCGGCCAGGCCTGCGAGTTCGATTACTCGGGCGCGCAGGCGTGCAAGGCGCTGAAGGAAGAGGGCTACCGGGTAATCCTGGTGAACTCCAATCCCGCCACGATCATGACCGACCCGGAGACCGCCGACGCGGTCTACATCGAGCCGATCAACTGGCAGACGGTGGAACGCATCATCGCGAAGGAACGCCCGGACGCAGTGCTGCCGACGATGGGCGGCCAGACCGGCCTCAACTGTGCGCTGGACCTGGCCGACCACGGTGTGCTTGAGAAATACAACGTCGAGCTGATCGGCGCATCGCGCGAAGCGATTCGCATGGCCGAGGACCGCGAGCTGTTCCGCGTGGCGATGGCCGAGATCGGACTGGATTGTCCGAAAGCCGAAGTCGTGCGCACGTTCGAGCAGGCGCTGCTTACCCAGGCCAAGGTCGGTTATCCCACCGTCATCCGCCCCAGCTTTACGCTGGGTGGTTCCGGCGGCGGTATCGCCTATAACCGCGAAGAGTTCGAGGAAATCGTCAAGCGCGGGCTGGAACTGTCGCCGGTCGGCGAAGTGCTGGTCGAGGAATCCGTGCTCGGCTGGAAGGAGTTCGAGATGGAAGTGGTCCGCGACACTGCGGACAACTGCATCATCGTCTGCTCGATCGAGAATCTCGATCCGATGGGCGTGCATACCGGCGATTCGATCACCGTGGCGCCTGCGCAGACGCTCACCGACAAGGAATACCAGCGCCTGCGCGATGCATCGATCGCGGTGCTGCGCAAGATCGGCGTGGACACTGGCGGCTCCAATGTGCAGTTCGGCATCAATGCCGAAAATGGCCGCGTTGTTGTCATCGAGATGAATCCGCGCGTGTCGCGTTCGTCCGCGCTGGCGTCGAAGGCGACCGGTTTCCCGATTGCCAAGATCGCCGCGAAGCTCGCCGTCGGTTACACGCTGGACGAACTGAAGAACGACATCACCGGTGGCCTTACACCAGCGTCGTTCGAGCCGTCGATCGACTACGTGGTCACCAAGATTCCGCGTTTCGCGTTCGAGAAATTCCCGGCTGCCGATGCCCGGCTCACCACCCAGATGAAGTCGGTGGGCGAGGTGATGGCGATCGGCCGCAGCTTCCACGAGTCCCTGCAGAAGGCACTGCGCGGGCTGGAGATCGGCAAGACCGGACTCAACCCGACCGGCCTGGACATCAGCACCGAGGATGGCCTGGCGGTACTCAAGCGCGAACTGCGCGAGCCACGCCCGGATCGCGTGTTCCATCTGGCCGATGCGTTCCGTGCCGGCCTGTCGCTGGAGGAAGTGCACAATCTGAGCCGGGTCGACCCGTGGTTCCTCGCCGCGTTCGAGGACATCGTGCTGACCGAAGCGGAGGTCATCAAGCAAGGGATGACCGCACTCGATGAGCCGCGCATGCGCGAACTCAAGCGGCTCGGTTTCGCCGATGCGCGGGTGGCTGAACTGCTCAACACCGACGAAGCCGCGGTGCGTCATCTGCGTCATACGCTAGGGGTGCGGCCGGTCTACAAACGGGTGGATTCCTGCGCGGCCGAGTTCGCGACGAGTACCGCGTACATGTATTCGACCTACGAGGAAGAGTGCGAAGCGGCACCGACGGATCGCGACAAGATCATCGTGCTCGGCGGCGGTCCGAACCGCATCGGGCAGGGTATCGAGTTCGATTATTGCTGCGTGCATGCCTCGCTGGCGCTGCGCGAGGATGGCTACGAGACCATCATGGTCAACTGCAATCCGGAAACCGTCTCGACCGACTACGACACTTCCGATCGCCTGTACTTCGAGCCGCTGACGCTGGAGGACGTGCTGGAAATCGTCCATGTCGAAAAGCCGAAGGGCGTGATCGTGCAGTACGGCGGGCAGACCCCGCTGAAGCTGGCGCGCGCGCTGGAAGCGGCGGGTGTGCCGATCATCGGCACCAGCCCGGACAGTATCGACCTGGCCGAGGATCGCGAGCGCTTCCAGCAGATGATCGAGAAGATCGGGTTGAAGCAGCCGCCGAACCGCACCGCACGCAATGCCGACGAGGCGCTGGCGCTGGCGCGCGAGATCGGCTATCCGCTGGTGGTGCGCCCGAGCTACGTGCTCGGCGGCCGCGCGATGGAAGTGGTGCATGACGACGCCGATCTGTCGCGCTATATCCGCGACGCGGTGAAGGTCTCCAACGATTCGCCGGTGCTGCTGGATCGCTTCCTCGATCATGCGGTCGAGGTGGATGTGGACGTGATCGCCGATGCCGAAGGCAACGTGCTGATCGGCGGCATCATGGAACATATCGAAGAGGCCGGCGTGCACTCGGGCGATTCGTCCTGCTCGCTGCCGCCGTATTCGCTGTCGTCTGAGGTCCAGGATGAGATGCGTCGCCAGGTCGTCGCGATGGCGAAGGAACTGAAGGTCATCGGTCTGATGAACACGCAGTTCGCGATTCAGGGCGACACTGTGTTCATCCTGGAAGTGAATCCGCGCGCTTCGCGTACGGTGCCGTTCGTGTCCAAGGCCACTGGCGTGCCGCTGGCCAAGATCGCCGCGCGTGTGATGGCGGGTCGTTCGCTGGCCAGTTTGGGCGCGACGCGCGAAGTGATTCCCGCGTACTACTCGGTGAAGGAGGCGATCTTCCCGTTCCTGAAGTTCCAGAATGTCGATCCGATTCTCGGCCCCGAGATGCGCTCGACCGGCGAAGTGATGGGTGTGGGTCGCAGCTTCGGCGCTGCGTTCGCGCGCGGTCACGAGGCGGCCGGGATCCGGCCGCCGACGGTGGGCAAGGCGTTCCTGTCGGTGCGCGACAGCGACAAAGATCGCCTGTTGCCGGTGGCCAGGGAAATCATCGCGCGCGGCTTCAACGTGGTGGCGACTTCAGGTACCGCCAGCTACCTGGCCGAACACGGTGTGGTTTGCGAGCGCATCAACAAGGTGCTCGAAGGTCGTCCGCACATTGTCGATCTGATCAAGAACGGCGAGATCGTCTATATCGTCAACACCACCGAGGGCAAGCAGGCGATCGCTGATTCGTTCTCGATCCGGCGCGAGGCGCTGCAGCATCGCGTCACCTATTCCACTACCGTGGCAGGCGCCCGTGCGCTGGTCCATTCGCTGGATTTCAGTAGCGATGGCGAAGTGCACAGCTTGCAGGAACTGCACCAGGAGTTGAGCGCATGAGTCGCGCCCCCATCACCAAAGCCGGTTCGGAGCGTCTGCGTGCCGAACTGGAGCGGCTGAAGTCGTTCGATCGGCCGCGCATCATCGCGGCGATCGCCGAGGCCCGTGCGCATGGCGATCTCAAGGAAAACGCCGAGTATCACGCTGCGCGCGAATTGCAGAGCTTCACTGAAGGTCGCATTGGCCAGCTGGAGGCGCTGTTGTCGACCGCCGAGGTGATCGATGTCACGCAACTGAATCCCGGCAGCCGGGTGGTGTTCGGCGCCATTGTCGATCTGGAAGACGAGGATAGTGGTGCAGCTGTGACCTATCAGATCGTTGGCGATCTGGAAGCTGACATCAAGCAGCAGCTGATCGCGGTGTCCTCACCGATTGCCCGTGCGCTGATCGGCAAGAGCTCCGGCGACAGCTTTGAGTTCACCGCGCCGAACGGTGTCAAGCACTACGAGATCATCGGCGTCCGTTACGAATGAGATGAGCTACATGGCGTCCGCTTGCAGCGCAGGCGGACGCCCACAAAAAAGGCCGCTTACGCGGCCTTTTTCATGACTTCGTTGCGACGGGTCCGAAGGGACTCAGCGCTGACGAGCCTTGAAACGGGGATTGCTCTTGCAGATCACGAACACCTTGCCGCGACGACGCACGATCTTGCAGTCGCGGTGCCGCGCCTTGGCGGACTTCAAAGAGTTAAGCACCTTCACGGCCAGCTCCTGACACTAAACGAAAATGTAAGCATGCAAGTGTAACGACTCCAAGGGTTTATCACAAGCCCGGTGCTACCACCGTATCAGCCACCATGGCCAGGAACTGCTGCAATGCCGGGGCATGATCGTCGACCCGACAAGCCACCGCCAACAACAGATAAGCGCCCGAGTCCTCCAGCGGTACGTAACTGACGCCGGCCAGACGCACAGTGCGCATGCTGGCCGGTACAAGGGCCAGTCCCAAGCCTGCAGCGACCAGCGCCAGCAAGCCGTTGATCTGCTGCGCGTGCTGGGCAATCGTGGGCTGGAAACCTGCGTTGGTCGCCAGTTTCACCAGTCGGTCGTACAGTGTCGCGGCGAGTTCGCGCGGTTGCGAAACAAAGGCATCGCCAGCCACTTCAGCCAGGTGCAGGCTGCTGCGACCGGCCATGGGGTGGCCAGCAGGCAGGGCGAGCAGCAGAGGCTCACGGTCGATCACGTTGAGCCGCAGGCCGCGGGCATCCTGTGCATGAACCGGTTCATCGCGAACAAAGCCGACGTCGATCTCGCCTGCCAGTAGGGCAGCGAACTGAGGCTCGGTATACATCTCGCTGAGTTTCAGCTGGACGTTCGGGGCAAGCTGGCCGTAACGCAGCAACGCCTGCGGTAGCGCCGGGTGAAACGAGACCGAGACCGT
>DASZCB010000018.1:0-6001 GCA_035943575.1 Rhodanobacter sp.
ATCAACGACGCAAAACATCCGCAGGATGGCGACTTCAGCTTCGATCAGCCGCATCCGATCCCGTCCTACCTGCTGGCGATCGGCGCGGGCGACATCGCGGTGAAGGAGACCGGAACGCGTTCGGCCGTCTATGCGGAGCCGTCGATCGTCGACAAGGCCGCGCACGAATTCGAGGACACCGAGAAGCTGATCGCCACCACCGAGCAGTTGTACGGCCCGTACGCGTGGGGCCGCTACGACATCCTGGTGCTGCCGCCATCGTTCCCGTACGGCGGCATGGAGAACCCGAACATGACGTTCGCCACGCCGACCGTGCTGGTCGGCGACAAGAGCCTGGTCTCGCTGGTCTCGCACGAGCTGGCGCATTCGTGGTCGGGCAACCTGGTGACCAGCGCCGCCTGGCGTGACATCTGGCTCAATGAAGGCTTCACCACCTACGTGCAGGGCCGCATCACCGAAGCGGTGTACGGCAAGCCGCTGGCCGACGAGGAGGCGTTGCTGTCCGCCCATGCTCTGCAGAAAAGCATCGGTGCGATGCCGGCCAACTCGCAGAAGCTGGCACCCGATCCGCGCGGTGTCGGCGCCGACGATTCGCTGTCCGATGTGGCCTACGACAAAGGTTCGTGGTTCCTGCGCACGCTGGAGCAGCGCTACGGTCGCACGGTGTTCGACGACTACCTCAAGGGCTACTTCAATCACTTCGCCTGGCACAGCATCAGCACCGAGCAGATGCTCGACTACATGAAGCCGAATCTGATCGAGAAATATCCCGGCAAGATGAGCTGGGATGAAGTGAAGGCATGGGTCTACGGCACCGGCATCCCGAAAGACGCACCGCTGCCCGACTCGCCGCGCTTCAACACGATCGACCGGGAGCGCAGCGACTTCCTCACCGGCAAGCTGGCCGCCGACAAGCTCGACGCGAAGGGCTGGAACACGCAGGAGTGGATGTATTTCCTCGACCGCCTGCCCGACGTGGCGCCGCTGGACAAACTGCAGCAGCTCGACGCCGCCTGGCATCTCACCGGCACGCCAAACGCGGAGATCGGCATGCGCTGGTATAGCCATGCGATCGTCGCCGGCGACAAGGCCGCCTGGACCGCCGCCGCCGAGCACATGACGCGGATCGGCCGGCTCTACCTGACCACGCCGCTGTACGCCGCGTTTGCTAAGACACCGGAAGGACTAGCCTATGCCGAGCAGGTCTACGCCAAGGCCAAGACCGGCTATCACCCGCTGACCCAGCAGGCGGTGGAGTCAATTTTTGCCAAGGCAAAAACTGCACATAAATAGGCTTGAAACCCTCCTCCGCCTTGCAGGGGAGGGAGCACCGTCCATCGCACCCAACCAAGAACTCATCATGCCGCCATCAACCAACGCCACTATCCCACTCTGGAAGCGCATGCTGTTCCGCCGGCTGAAATTCCTGGCGTGCCTGGTCGGCTTGCTGGTGATCGTGCTGGGTGGCAGTTACCTGTTTGCGCCGCAGTGGCTGATGCAGGCGAATTTCGCGCGCGAAGCGATGGTCTCGCATCTGGACAAGCACTCCGTGCAGACCGGCGATACGCGCTGGGTCTACTACGAAGGCGGGGAGGGTCCGACCATCGTGCTGCTGCACGGCTTTGCCGCGAACAAGGAAGTCTGGCTGTCGATAGCCAAGCTGCTCACACCGCACTTTCATCTGATCATTCCCGATCTACCCGGTTGGGGTGAGTCCTCGCGCGCGACAGACACTAGCTACAACATCGACGCCCAAGCCGCGCGCCTGGATGCATTCGTGCAGACTCTGCGGCTGCAGCGCTTCGTGCTTGTAGGCCACTCGATGGGCGGCGCGGTCGCCACCGCGTATGCCAGCGAGCATCCCGAACATGTCGCCGAGCTGGCGCTGATCGATGCCTTCGGCCTGAAGGCCACACCGAACGCGTTCGAGCGCGACGCGATGGCCGGCAAGGATCCGTTCGTGTTCGACGACCGCACCGGCTTCGCACACGCCACCGCGCTGGCGTTCGAAAAACCGCTGAGCCTGCCCGGTCGCCTTGTCGATGTGCTGGTCGAGCGCAATCGGAAAGATCATGCCTTCATCGAGCGTACCTTCAATGAATTGCGCCAGCCGTCGCAGTACCTTGCCGTGCAAAACCGGCTCGGCCAGCTGAGCATGCCGGTACTCGGCCTGTGGTGCCATGACGACCGGATCATCGACATTTCCGCCCAGGACAGTCTGCGCAACGGCCTGAGCGCTGCCAGCACGATCAGCACCAGCACCCTCAACGGCTGCAACCACATGCCGATGCTGGAAAAACCCGAACAAACCGCGCAAGTCCTCACCGGATTCGCGCTGTCGCACTGAACTGGTAGCGCCTGATCGGGTCATTCGGTCACGTGAGGGTCAGCCACCTGCTGCACATCATTGTGAGTTGGTGATGACAACATGGGACAATGGGCATCTGATCCCGCGGCCAGGTGGGCCTTCTTGCATGAATTACGGAACAATGCAGCGACCGATGAAGCAAAACCTCTTGCGCTCAGGTGTGGATGCGATTGTGCGGATGTCGAGCACCCGCACGAATTACTGGGCTGAACTCGGCGTGGACACTACGCTGGGCCTGCTGTTGGTCGTCGCAGGCTGGCGGCTGCATGCCGGCAGCCCGTTGACCGCGCTGCTGGCGATCGGGCTGGGCCTCTTCGCCTTCAGCTTCATCGAGTATTTTTTCCACCGCTGGATGTTCCACACGCGGGTTCCGCTGTTCGAACAGGGTCATCGCACGCATCATGAGCAGCCGCTGGGTTACGACTCGCTGCCGTTCTTCCTGCCGGCGGTGGTACTGCTCACCCTGGCCGGCCTGTTTGTGCTGATCATGCCCACCGGTTTCGCCCTGCTGATGGCCGGCGCGATCACCTTCGGCTACATCATCTATGGGCTGAGCCACTTCATCATCCATCACGTCCGCTTCAAGCATCCGTGGCTGCGCCGCTGGGCCGGTGCCCACCACGTGCATCACTATCACCCGGACAGCAACTTCGGTCTCACCACTCCGTTGTGGGACGTGCTGCTGGGGACTCGTTACGTGCGGCAAGCCCGGAAAATCTGACCTAAACCGGGGGAAACCCTGGGTATCGGCACCTTCATCCGGGTCGTGATCAATCGGCAACGTCGTCGATCAGTCGGTCGAGTTCCGACTTGAGGATGGCGCCGTGCTGGCGCAGCCAGTCGCGCTGCTCGCGCCAGTCCGGAAACAGGTTTTCGACCTGCGTCCAGAACCGCGGCGAATGGTTGCGCACCTTGAGGTGGCACAGCTCGTGTACTAGCACGTAGCGCAGCGCGGCCGGCGGCGCCAGCGCCAGCGCCAGATCGAGGTTGATGCGGTCGCGCGTATCGAGACTGCCCCACAGGCTTTTCATCGGACGGATCTTTAGCGCGGTCGGCGCCAGCCCCAGCTGTGGCACGTAGCTGGCTAGCCAGCGCGAGACGTCGCGGCGGATCAACGCCTCCAGATGTGAGGCGAGCAGGCCGCGTGCAATCGGCAGCGCACGCGTATGCGGACGCGGGATTACCAGGGTCAGCCCGGTCTCATGCGGCTCGATCTTCGGGTAGGCGCCTTCGGCCCAGTCCAGCTCGGCCAATTCACCGCGCAGCGGGAAGGTGCACGAATAGCCCACGCGCAGCGGTGGCAGCGGCTTCACGATCAGGTTCAGCTCGGCCAGCTTCTGCTCCAACCAGTCGGCATGGCTGCGCAGGAATGCGCTGACCTGGGCCGGGTGGGTGCCGTTGGGGTAAGTCACCCGCGCGCCCTTGGCCGTGATGGTGAGACGCAGTCGGCGCGCACGCGGATGGGCAGCTTTCAGCACGCGGATGATGCTGCCGCCCACCGTCGCCAATTCCAGCCAGTCGCCTTCCAGATGCTGCGCCATGAGCCTGCCGTCGTACCTCGGCCAAGTGTTTTCTGCAATGGAATCCGCTGCGCCGGAAAGCGAGCGGATGACCAGTATGCCGTGCCCGGATGACTTGTGGTGTGGATTTTTTGTTCAGCTTTCCGCAGGCCGCGGCAAGCCAAACCACTCCTCCAGTTTGCCCAGCAACCGCTCCAGTTCCAGCGTCAGCAGGGCAAAACTGGCGTCCAGCTCGGCCTGGGCGTCCTGCTGGCTGTCGCCCAGCTCGTCCATCACCACGTCCAGGAATTTCAGCTTGCGGACGATCAGGTCCTCGCCCAGCACGAAGCTGATGCGATCGTCGAACGTGAGGCCCAGCATGAACACCTGTTTGCCGTTGCGCAGGTGCTCCTTGACCTCTTCGGCGTCCAGATCCTGTCGCCGGCAGCGGGCGATCGCGCCGGTGGCAGTGGCCGGGTCGCGCAGTTCGCATTCGTCGCCCAGGGTCAGCCCGGCCGGCAGGTTGCCGTTGGCCAGCCAGTTGGTCATCAGCACCCGCGGACCTTCTTCCGGCGCCAGCGGTACCGCCGGGAAGCTACCCAGCGCCTCGCGGACCTGGGTCAGTGCGTTCTCGGCCGACTTGCGGCTGGAGGTGTCCAGCACCAGCCAGCCGTTTTTCTTGTCGACATAGGCGGACATCCGCGAGTTGCGCACGAACGCGCGCGGCAACAGCTCGGTCAGCAGATCCTCCTTGATCCGCTTGCGCTCGCGGCCGCCGACCTTGCGGCCTTCTTCCTCGGCGATCTTCTGCACCTTGCGATGCAGTTCGTCGTTGATCACCGCGGCCGGCAGCAGCTTGTCCTCACCGCCCACGGTGAGCAGGGTGCACTGTTTCACCGTATGCGTGAGCGGCTCGCCCTCGCCGCGACCGACCGGCGGCACGAAACCCTTGGTGAACATTTCCAGCGGTCCGCATGGACGCAGTCGGTGCTCGGCCAGTACATCGTCGAGGCGGTTCAGATCAGTGGCAACGGCGGGAGAAAAACGGAACAGCGTGAGATTGCGAAAAAACATTCAAGATCCGGATGAGAGTGCCGCCCGAAGGCGAAATTTGCCTTACCGTCATTCCGGCGCAGACCGGAATGACGGCGTCATGGTTGTCGAAAGAGGATCAGCCGCTGACTGCCGCCACGGCGGCAGCCACGGTATCGAGGTTGCTGCGGTTGAGTGCGGCCACGCAGATGCGGCCGCTGTCGAGTGCGTAGATCGCATACTCGTCGCGCAGCCGATGTACCTGCGCCTTGCTCAGACCGGAATAGGAAAACATGCCGGCCTGCCGGTTGATGAAGCTGAAATCCGGCGCACCGAGTGCGGCCAGCCTGTCGACAAAACCCGCACGCATCGCGTGGATGCGCGAGCGCATCTCGCCCAGCTCCTGCTCCCAGCGTGCACGCAGCTCGACGCTGCCGAGCACGCCGGCGACCAGGCTGGCGCCATGCGCCGACGGGCTGGAGTAGTTCGCGCGGATGGTCTGCTTGATCTTCGACAGCAACCGCACTGCTTCGTCGCGATCGGTGCCGACCATCGACAGCGCACCGACCCGCTCGCCGTACAGCGAGAACGATTTGGAGTACGAGTTGGCCACCACGAACGCCTCGATCCCCGACGCCGCGAGCAGACGTACGGCAGTCGCATCATGCTCGATGCCCTGGTCGAAACCCTGATAGGCCATGTCGATGAATGGCAGCAGCCGGCGTTCCTGCAGCAGCGCGATCACCTGCTGCCACTGCGCCACGTCCAGATCGACACCGGTCGGGTTGTGGCAGCACGCATGCAGCAGCACCACGGTACCCGGCTCCAGCTTGCCCAGATCCTCCAGCATGCCGGCGAAATCCAGGCCATGGCTGGCCGCATCGTAGTAGCGGTAGTCGAGCAGCTCGAAACCGGCAGTGCGGAACACCACATGATGGTTGCCCCAGCTCGGGTTGCTGATCGCGATCTTCGCGCCGGCGCCAGCAACCTGCTTCAGCAGGTCGGCCGCCACGCGCAGCGCGGCGCTGCCGCCGATGGTCTGCGCGGTCGCCACCCGGCCGGCCGCCAGCAGCGGCGATTCGGCACCGAACAGCAGCTGCTG
>DASZCB010000019.1:0-1650 GCA_035943575.1 Rhodanobacter sp.
CTGGCGGCCTTCCTCGGGTTGGCGCTGAATCCGATCGTCGCGGCCGGCACGCGCATTCACCTGCCGCGCTGGCTCAGCGCGAGCGTGCTGATGATCGGCCTGATCGTCGGTATCGGCAGTGGCGTCGGCTTGCTGGCACAGCCGGCGATCGGCTGGTTTCATGGCGCGCCGGCGGCAATCAGGAGTTTCGTGCCGAAACTGCGAGCCCTCACCCAGCCGCTGGAGGCGGCGAACCGCGCCACCCAGAATCTGGTCAGCCAGACGACCCACGCGCCCGCCTCACAGCTGGCGCCGATGTCGGTCACCGCCTGGGACGTGGTTTCCACTACGCCGAAGGTGCTGGCCGCGGTGCTCAGCGTAATGCTGCTGGTGTTCTTCTTCCTGATCTACGGTGACACCATGCTGCGCCGGCTGGTGGAGATCACGCCGGGCTTTGCCTACAAGCGGCATGCAGTGACGATCGTGCGTGGCATCCAGACCGAGGTGTCGCGTTACCTGCTTACCGCGCTGCTGATCAATGCGAGCCTGGGCGCGGTCACTGCGCTGATGCTGTGGTTGTACAAGGTGCCCGATCCACTGCTGTGGGGTGCGGTGGCGATGTTCGCCAACTTCATTCCGTACGTGGGCGCGATTGTCACCACCGCGTTGCTGGCGGTGGTATGCATGCTGTATGCGAGCGACGTGAACCTCAATGTGTTTCTGCCGGTGCTGACTTTCGCCGGCATCGTCGCGGTGGAGGGCAACCTGATCACACCGATGATCCAGGGCGCCAGCATGCGGCTGAGCCCGATCGCGATCCTGCTATGGCTGCTGGTATGGGGCTGGTTGTGGGGTATCCCTGGTGCGCTGCTGGCGGTGCCGATGCTGACCTGTACCAAGCTGATCGCCGAACGCGTGCGCAGCTGGAACTGGTTCGCGGTGATCGTGCAGCGCTGAGGATGATCGGAGTCACGTCCGTCAGATTGCATCCGGCAACAGGTTGAGCAAGGTATAGGAGCGCTGCTCGCCTTCGAATTTGTCGCCGCTTCTGGATACGAGCGTCACGTGCCGCCGCACCATGATCGTGTCGCTGACAATGACGCCCCTGCGAATTGTCGTGTAGCCGTTCCATCTGGCGGTGCCCGGGATCACCGACACCTCGATTGTCTTTCCGGCCGTGGTGGTGATCTGCATCGGCTTTCCACTTTTCTCGCGGGACTGGTCGTCGGACGACAGGCCGGCGCCGCTGCCGGTACGGGACAGCGTGACGACTTCGTTGCGCGGGTCGACGCGCAGCACACGTACCTGTTCGGTTCCGGCCGGGCCGATTTCCCAGGGCTCGGGGATGGCGACGTCCCAGGTCATTCCAGCGCGGAGTTGGTCCGGCGCCTTGCCCCACAGCAAGGGATTGAAGACCACGCCGCTGGTCTGGTCATTGATGCGGCACTTGTCCGCATAGCAGTTGGTGGTGCCATCGCGAAGGATCTCGATGTCGTGCAACGGCCCGCTGGCCGGATGACCGTCGTAACGATCATCCTCGTCGAAGACGGTCGCCTTCCCCGTTACGCGGGTGACCGTGTAGTCGGCGGTGCCGCTGATGCGATCGACCTTTTCCTCGAACCCCGCTCCCTTGGTCGAGACGGTCTTGGAGAATACGTCGGACAAGCGCTC
>DASZCB010000020.1:0-2196 GCA_035943575.1 Rhodanobacter sp.
GTCGGACGAAGTGTTCGGCGGTGAGTACAAGAAGGCCCTGGTCCACCAGGTCGTGATCGCCTATCAGGCGGCCGGCCGTGCCGGCACCCAGTCGCAGCTGTCGCGCGGCGAGATGTCCGGTACCACCAAGAAATTCAAGAAGCAGAAGGGCGGCGGCGCCCGTCACGGTGATTACCGTGCACCGATTTTTGTCGGTGGTGGCCGCACCTTCGCTGCCAAGCCGCGCAGCTACGAGCAGAAGGTCAACCGCAAGGCCTATCGTGTCGCGATCCGCTCGATCTTTTCCGAGCTGATTCGTCAGGATCGCCTGAAGGTTGTCGAGAGTTTCGACATCGAGACGCCGAAGACCTCCGCGATGGTGGCCAAGCTGGCCGAACTGGAAGTGTCCGGTCGCGTGTTGCTGGTGTCGGAAGATGCCAACGAGTCAGTGTTCCTGGCCGCACGCAACATTCCTTATATCCACGTACTGGATGTGATGGGCCTGAACCCGGTCAGCCTGGTCGGTTCCGACCATGTGGTGGTCACGGTTGACGCGGTGAAGAAGATCGAGGAGTGGCTGGCATGAACAACGAACGCATTCTCGATACGTTGCGCGCGCCGCACATTTCCGAGAAATCGGCGCGATTGGCTGAGCACAACCAGTACGTATTCGTGGTCGCCCCTGCGGCAACCAAGGCCGATGTCCGCGCTGCCGTGGAGAAGTTGTTCGACGTCAAAGTCGAGCAGGTGAACCTCGTCAACACTAAGGGCAAGGTCAAAGCCTTCCGTCAACGCGCTGGCAGCCGCCAGGGCAAGCGTAAGGCCTACGTGCGTCTTGCCGATGGCCAGACCATCGACGTTTCCGCCAAGGCCTGAGCCAGGAGTTCTGTGAGATGGCACTAATCAACCACAAGCCGACCTCGCCGGGTCGTCGTGACGCAGTCAGCGTCAAGACGGAAGGCCTGTACAAGGGCGCGCCGTACGCGGCGTTGACCGAGTCGCAGTCCCGCACCGGTGGTCGCAATCATCATGGCCGCATCACCGTGCGTCATCGCGGCGGCGGTCATAAGCAGCATTACCGCATCATCGACTTCAAGCGTGACAAGGAAGGCATCGCCGCCCGCGTCGAGCGCATCGAGTACGATCCGAACCGCACCGCGCACATCGCGTTGCTGTGCTACGCCGATGGCGAGCGTCGTTACATCATCGCGCCGAAGGGTGTGCAGGTGGACGATCGCCTGGTGTCCGGTCGCGATGCGCCGATCAAAGCCGGCAACTGCCTGCAACTGCGCAACATCCCGATGGGCAGCACGATCCATTGCATCGAGCTGCGTCCGGGCAAGGGTGCGCAGATCGCTCGCAGCGCCGGTGCCTCGGTGCAGCTGGTGGCGCGTGAATCCGGTTACGCCACGCTGCGTCTGCGCTCCGGCGAGATGCGTCGCGTCTCGGTCGATTGCCGCGCCACCATCGGTGAAGTCGGCAACGGTGAGCACAGCTTGAAGAAGCTGGGCAAGGCCGGCGCCAAGCGCTGGCTGGGTATTCGTCCGACCGTTCGCGGTGTGGTGATGAACCCGGTCGACCATCCGCACGGCGGTGGTGAAGGCAAGACTTCTGGTGGTCGTCATCCGGTCAGCCCGTGGGGCACGCCGGCCAAGGGCTACAAGACCCGTAACAACAAGCGCACGCAGCAGTTCATCGTGCGTCGTCGTACCAAGTAACAGGAAGCCGACATGCCGCGTTCTCTGAAGAAAGGTCCGTTCGTCGACCTTCACCTCGTAAAGAAGGTGGAAGCTGCGGTTTCCGCCAACAACAAGCGCCCGATCAAGACCTGGTCGCGTCGTTCGATGATCCTGCCGGAAATGGTCGGCTTGACCATCGCCATCCACAACGGCCGTCAGCACGTGCCCGTCCTGATCAACGAGAACATGGTCGGGCACAAGCTCGGCGAGTTCGCGGTGACCCGTACGTTCAAGGGCCATGTCGGCGACAAGAAGGGTAAGTGATGAGCACTGAAGCCAAAGCGATCCTGCGTGGCGCCCGCATCTCGGCGCAAAAGGCACGCCTGGTGGCTGACCTCGTCCGCGGGCTTCCCGTCGGCCGGGCCAGCGACGTGCTCACCTTTACCAACAAGAAAGCCGCGCTCCTTGTCCGCAAGGTGCTGCTGTCGGCCGTCGCCAACGCCGAGAACAATCTCGGCGCCGACGTCGACGAGCTGAA
>DASZCB010000021.1:0-1915 GCA_035943575.1 Rhodanobacter sp.
CAGCCAACAAGCAGATCGCCAACTTCAACCGCATCAGCGTGGGCGAAGTCGTCCACATTCCCGCGGGCGGACACGTCACGCCACCTTCGACACCCGGGCCGGTGAAAGGCGGTAACGCAGCCGCGATGGCACAGAAATACCTCAACCGCTACGAGACCGATCTCGAAGCGCACGGCATCACGCAGAAGGGCGTGGATCCCAGCGAATGCTGCGCGAATTTCGTCTCCTCGATGCTGCAGCAGGCCGGCCAGATCAAGTGGCACAGCATCAACGTGGGCGACCTCGCCAGCCGGCTGAAACAGCAGGGCTGGCATACCGTGAGCCTGGCCGATGCCAAGCCCGGCGATGTCTGGATCTGCCACAACATCAACAGCGAGGACCATACCGAGATCGTCGCCAGCAACAACAACGGCCACGTCACCCTGATCGGCTCGAACAACCACCCGAACCGCAACAACCAGCAGGTCAACTACGGCCCTTATTCGGCGAGCATCAAGGGCTCTTACATCCTGGCGCCAGGCTGAGCGGCACCGCCGCACCGATTTTCATGCCGACAAGCGCGGGAACGGATTACGAGATCCGTTCCCGCCGGACGGACCGGCCGTTTACCGTCAGTGCACCGTGTCGTCGAAAAGTTTCGCCGGCGCACCGTAGTCATGGCTCCAGTTCGTCCACGGGACATCGGTGGCACCGACGCTGTCGACGCGAACCGTCCAGTGTCCATCCGCGTGCTTCAGCAGCGCATCGTAGTTGGACGATTTTTGGCCGCGACGATCCGCGTCCTCGAAACGCGTGCCCGCGTAGCTGATCGGCTGACCGTTCGGATCCAGCATGCCGGCATGCAGGAAAGCCCAGTCGCCGACCACCTGGCATTGCTTGATGTCGAAACGGACGCGCTTGCCGAGCTGCTGCTGGGCCTTGGCTCGCGCAGCGTTGAGCACGTTGCGATGCGCGGGCGAACTTGCCGCCGTGCCATTGACGATGTCCTGCGCACGGGCGCCGCCGAACGCCATCACCATCATCAATCCGGCCATCAGGAAAGGACGCATGCTGGAACTCCTTGGTTGGTGACTCAAGCTCCGCGCGACGACATGAGCGATGTCAGCACGAAGCGGATCGCGTGGGCCGAGTATGCGGATTCGCCATGGCGCTCTCATGCTGGGGTTTTCCCCAGCTATGGCGCTCGGATCGGCTGAAATGCGTCCCTGAAACGCAAACGGCGCAAGCCTGAAGGTTGCGCCGTTTGCGGATTTCAATTGGTGGGCGGTACAAGGATCGAACTTGTGACCCCTTCCATGTCAAGGAAGTGCTCTACCGCTGAGCTAACTGCCCAATTCGCCTCGGCTTGCCGAGCGAGTGGCGAATTATACGGGAGTGACGGACGCTCGACAACATCCCCTGCCGGCTGGGGACTTAACGCAGGGCCTGTTCACGCAGCTGATGGATCTGATCGCGCAGCTTGGCGGCGTCCTCAAACTCCAGATTTTGCGCATGCTTGTACATCTGCGCCTCGAGTTTCTTCAGCATGCTGGCGGCCTGCTGCGGGTTGAACGCGGCGTAATCGGCCGCCTGCTCGGCCACCGCCGCGCGACTGCGCGTGGATTTGCTGCCACGCCGATTGCCGGCCTCGCTGCGCGCGCCCTCCATGATATCGGCGATGCGCCGAACGATGGTGGTCGGAGTAATGCCCTGCTGCTCGTTCCATGCCAGCTGCTTCTCGCGGCGACGCGCCGTCTCGTCCATGGCCGCCTGCATTGAGCGGGTGATCTGGTCGCCGTACAGGATCGCCTTGCCACGCACGTTGCGGGCAGCGCGGCCGATGGTCTGGATCAGCGAACCAGTGGAACGCAGGAAACCCTCCTTGTCGGCATCCAGGATCGCCACCAGTGACACCTCGGGCATATCCAGTCCCTCG
>DASZCB010000022.1:0-4763 GCA_035943575.1 Rhodanobacter sp.
GACGCAAGCGGATGCCGGTCGGACCGCTCAGATCGTTGAGCTTCTCGGCATCGCTGATGTTGACCAGCGCTAGGCCGGAATCGAACTGCTCCATGCCCAGCTCGAACGTGCCCACCACATGAAAACTGCGCATCTTCGGAAAACTGCCCATCGGCGAGGCGCGCAATTCCTGCACGGCCATCGTCACCCGGTCGCCGACGCTGACCCCGAGCGTCATCGCCAGCTCCCTGCCCAGCACGATGTTCCAGCTGCCCGGAGTCAGTTGGTCAAGTTTGCCGTCGAGCATGTGTTGACTGATGTCGACGACTTTCGGTTCCTGCGCCGGCTCGATGCCACGCACCAGCGCACCGCTGGAGCGTCGGGCCAGCAGCATTGCCTCGGATTCGACGTACGGCGCGGCGCCCAGCACATGCGGATTCGCCTCGGCCATCGTCAGTGCGCGCGGCCAGTCATGCACGCTTTCGCCGACGCCGGAGACAGTCGCATGCGAGATCGCGCCAAGGATGCGCGCGCGCATCTGGTAGTCGAAGCCGTTCATTACCGACATCACCGTGATCAGTGCGATCACGCTGATCGCGATGCACACGATCGACACGGTGGAGATGAACGAGATGAACTGGTTGCGTCGCTTGGCGCGGGTGTAGCGCAGGCCGATGAAGAGTTCGAGCGGTCGAAACATGGGCGGGTCGCTTGTGGGGATCGCAGGGCGGGCCGCCCGGTCGTCCATTATCAGGTATTCGATGAGACCGCGCTGCGCTGATGAAGTTGCCGCTCGATCAGCTCGCTGAGATCAAAGTCGCGGCACTGCCTCGCCTGGCTGCATCGTCGCCAGCCGCATGCGCAGACGACGGCGGATGTCCGCATCGCTGTTGTCCGGCGCCAGCAGCAACATCTGCACGCCACGCTCTGTCGTGCGCAGGCGCAGCAGCACGAAGGCGCCGAGGATCCGGAACGAGGCCAGCGTGGCGGGTACGTCTTCGTGATCGATCAGGCGCAGCGTCCAGTCGTTGTCGGCGCGCCAGCCCGCCGCCGCGACCGGCGTGACTGCGATACGGCGGACCGCTCGCCATGTCGCCAACGCCACGGCGACCGCCAGCAACAGTTTCAGCCAGGGTGTCAGCGCGCACAGCGCCACGGCCAGCACGGCCACTGCGGCGATGACGACCAACACTCGCCGCAGCAGCCGCGACGGCCGGTATTCAAAGCCGATGGCGGGCGCGGATGTCATCGATGATCGCCTGCCAGTCCGCCCGCGGAGCGCGCCCGTGACCCATCACCCAGTCCCACAGATCCGGATCCTGCGCGTCGAGCAGTTCGTCGAACGCCTGCTGCTGCGCTTCATCGACGTCGGCAAAACGTTCGTCCAGCCAGCCGCCAAACAGAGCGTCGAGTTCGCGGGTGCCGCGACGCGTACGCCAGCGCAGGCGCTTCAGCCGGGGATCGTTCAAGCCGTCGTCCGCGTTCTTGCCGGATGCACCGGATGTCGTGTCTGTGTCTGCCATGACCTATCTCGACGCCAGCGGCGTGCCTGCGGCGAGGGCACCACGTTCACTGCGCTGCTTGTAGAAGCCAAGGATCGTTCGTGCCGAATCGTTCACCAGCACGCGGGCCAGGCCGCCTGCGTACCAGTTGAAATGAGTACTCACCCGATAGGTGACATGGATGCTGAGCCGGGTGCCGCCCGCCTCCGGATCAAGCTTGTACGACGTATCGAGCAAGTCGAAGTACTGCCCGCCGATACGCACATGCTCGTCGAGCGCACCGACGGGAATCGAATCCGCAGCAAAGCGGTAATGCCACTGGATGAAGCGGTTTTCGTCCCACGCCACGATCGGCTCGTCGAAGTGCACGCCACGCTGCCAGCGCAGTTTGCGCACCCTGCCCTGCGGCGTGTCTATGGTGACTGCCTCCATCGGATAGGGCACCCCGATCTGCCAGGCCAGACCGCGATCCATCTCGGCGGGCGTGATGGCGCGTGCGCCATTGATCAGCCGCCATATGGCGTCGGGCGCCGCATCGATGTGCACCGATTCGTCGGACTGCTGGATCGAAGCGGCCATCGCCAGATCGCGTTCGCCGTAGCCGAGCAGCAACGGCACAAGCAAGGCGACCGACAGTATCTTTGGCGCAGGCGTGAATATCGCCAGCGCGCCGTACATGAGCAGGCCACCCACGGAACTCGCTATCAGGAAAACCGGCGCAGCCAGCGCAATGCAGATGCTGCCTTCGATATTGAACGCTGCCGTGAGGCCCAGCACGATCAGCATCGGCAACCACGGCCCCACGATCGCACTGCCAACGCCGATAGAACCACGGCGCAGATAGATGGTCATCGCTCCGATTACCAGCGGCGTGAGAAACAGGAACGACACCAGCATGGCGCCGCCGGCATGCCCCGCGGCATAGCGAGACAATAACGCGTTCTCGAAAATCAGCCTGGCCGCCAGACCGTAGACCGCGCCGATCGCCACGGCGAACCAGTACGTGTGACGGCGCCCCGGATGTGATTCGGATGAAGGCAGGTCGGCGCTGGCTTGACTCATGAACGACATCCCTGTTGTGCTTCGGATGAAGCCGAGGCTACTCCTTTGCGCGACCACATCACGCCATTGACACTAGCGGTCAGCCGCGCCGCTCCACCATCAGTTTCTTGATCTCGGCAATCGCCTTGGCCGGGTTGAGACCCTTCGGGCAGGTGCGCGTGCAGTTCATGATGGTGTGGCAGCGGTACAGCTTGAACGGATCTTCCAGATCGTCCAGACGCGCACCGGTGTCTTCGTCACGACTGTCGACGATCCAGCGGTAGGCCTGCAGCAGGACCGCCGGGCCGAGGTACTTGTCGCCGTTCCACCAGTAGCTCGGGCAGCTGGTCGAGCAGCACGCGCACAGGATGCACTCGTACAGACCGTCGAGCTTCTTGCGCTCTTCCGGCGACTGCAGGCGCTCGCGATCCGGCGCAGGGCTCTGCGTGCGCAGCCACGGCTTGATCGAGGCAAACTGCGCGTAGAAGTGAGTCAGGTCGGGCACCAGATCCTTCACTACCGGCATGTGCGGCAACGGGTAGATCTTCACGTCGCCGGCGGCACATTCCGTGATCGCACGGGTGCAGGCCAGCGTGTTGGTGCCGTCGATATTCATCGCGCACGAACCGCAGATGCCTTCGCGGCAGGAACGTCGCAGAGTGAGCGTGGGATCGATCTCGTTCTTGATCTTCAGCAGTGCGTCGAGAACCATCGGGCCGCACGCGGCCAGGTCGACCTCGTAGGTGTCGATGCGCGGGTTCTGCCCGTCATCCGGCGACCAGCGATAGATGCGGAAGGTACGCGGCTTCTTCGCATCCTTGGCCGGGTAGTGCCTGCCCGGCTGGATCTTGGAATTTTTCGGTAGCGAAAACTCTGCCATGTGCTGAACCCTTCGACTTTCTGCAGGAGGGCTTGCGCCCCGACCGTACAACCAATGATGTAGCCGTCCCGCGGCAACCGCAGCCGCCTGCGGGATCAGTAAACGCGTTTCGCCGGCGGCACTGCCTTGACCTCATCGGTCATCGGATTCATGTGCACCGGACGGAAATCGAAGCGCGACTTGCCGGCTTCGTCGACCCATACCAGCGTGTGTTTCATCCAGTTGACGTCGTCGCGATCCGGGTAATCCTCGCGCGCCTGCGCGCCGCGGCTTTCCAGCCGCTGTTCGGCCGAATCCATCGTGGCCACTGCCTGCGACAACAGGTTGGACAACTCCAGCGTCTCGATCAGGTCGGAGTTCCACACCAACGATCGGTCGCTAACCTTGACGTCCTGGAACATGTCGAACACTTCGGCAATCTTCTGCTTGCCTTCGGCCAGCGTTTCGCCGGTGCGGAACACTGCGGCGTCCTTCTGCATCGTGCGCTGCATCGCCATGCGGATCTGCGCCGTCGGCGTGCCGCCGTTGGCATTGCGCAGCGCGTCGAAGCGGGCCAGCGATTTGTCCAGCACGTTGGCCGGCAGGTCCTTGTGCGCCGCACCCGGCTGGATCAGCTCGGCGCAGCGATGCGCCACCGCACGGCCGAACACCACCAGGTCGAGCAGCGAGTTGGAACCGAGGCGATTGCCGCCATGCACGGAGACGCAGGCTGCCTCGCCGATCGCGAACAGACCCGGCACGATCGCATCGACATCGTCGCCACGCTTCTGCACGACTTCGCCGTGATAGTTGGTGGGGATACCGCCCATGTTGTAGTGCACGGTCGGCAGCACCGGGATCGGCTCCTTCGCCACGTCGACGCCGGCGAAGATACGCGCCGACTCGGCGATGCCCGGCAGCCGCTCGTTGATGACCTCGGGACCGAGGTGCATCAGGTTCAGGTAGATGTGGTCCTTGTGCTCGCCGACGCCACGGCCTTCACGGATCTCGATCGTCATCGCACGGCTGACCACGTCGCGCGATGCCAGATCCTTCGCGCTCGGCGCATAGCGTTCCATAAAACGCTCGCCGGCGGAGTTGGTGAGGTAGCCGCCTTCGCCGCGCACGCCTTCGGTGATCAGGCAGCCGGCGCCGTAGATGCCGGTCGGATGGAACTGCACGAACTCCATATCCTGCAGCGCCAGGCCCGCACGCAGCACCATGCCGCCACCGTCGCCGGTGCAGGTATGCGCCGAAGTGGCGCTGAAGTAGGCGCGACCGTAGCCGCCGGTCGCCAGCACCACCGCCTGGCCGCGGAAGAAATGCAGGGTGCCCTCGTTCATGTCCAGCGCCAGTACACCGCGGCAGACGCCTTCTTCGTC
>DASZCB010000023.1:0-4520 GCA_035943575.1 Rhodanobacter sp.
GCCGCTGGCCGCGCCGGTGATCAGGGCGACCTTGCCGTTGAGACTTGTCATGACCGTTCCCGTTTCGATGTGGATGTCATCGCGCGCCGCCTGTATTCCAATCAATGCATGTCTTCGGCCAGATAGGTATAAGCCGTCAGGCCGCCGTCGAGCGTGTCGTACAACTGCCCGGCTTCCGCACCCGTTACGCCCGCGCTCGCGATGCGCTCGCGGTAGCTCTGGCGCAGTGCCTCGAGATCGTAGCCAACGTAGTCGAGCATCAGGTCGGTGGTGTCGCCACGGCGCACATGCGCGAACGTGTAGCCGTCGCCGTCCACGCGCACGTTCACCGCGTCGGTGTCGCCGAACAGGTTGTGGATGTCGCCCAGCGTCTCCTGGTACGCGCCAACCATGAAGATGCCGAGCCGATAACTTTCGCCTTCCCTCAAGGCATGCAGTGGCAGGCTCACGTCGATGCCTTCAGCGTCTACGTAGTGGTCGATGCGGCCGTCCGAGTCGCAGGTGAGGTCGACGATCACGCCACGCCGGGTCGGCTCCTCGTCGAGCCGCGCGATCGGCGTGATCGGGAAAATCTGCCCGATCGCCCAGATGTCTGGCACCGATTCGAACACCGAGAAATTGACGAAGTACTTGTCGACCAGCTTCTCGTCCAGCTCGTCCAGCGCCTGCCGATGCGAACGCTCGGCCGGCAGCAGACGGGTGCGCACGGCACCAGCGATCGCGTAGTACATCTCGTCCAACCGCGCGCGATCGGCCAGTGCCAGCTGACCCAGCGCGTACAAAGTCTGGCCTTCCTGCAAGTGGTGCTGGGCTTCGTGGAACAGTTCCAGCGCGGGACGCCGATCCAGTTCATCCCAAGTCTCGCGCAACCGGCGCAGCACGGCCGGTTCATCCACACACAGAGGCGGAATCGCACCGGCAGGCACCGGCTCGACCTCGGTTACGTTGACTACCATCACCGCGTGATGCGCGGTCATCGCGCGACCGGCTTCGGTGAGGATATGCGGCGCGGGCAGGCCTTCTTCCGCGACCGCCTCGGCCAGGGACTGCACGATGGTCGCGGCGTACTGCTCGATCGAATAGTTGATCGAGTTGTGGCTGCGCGAACGGGTACCTTCGTAATCCACGCCAAGACCGCCGCCGACGTCGACGATCTCCAGCGGCACGCCCATCCGCTTCAGCTCGATGAAGTAACGGGTCGCTTCGCGCATGCCGTTGGCGATGTCGCGCACGTTGGAAATCTGCGAGCCCATATGAAAGTGCTGCAGCTTCAGCGTGTGCTTGAGCCCCGCCGCATCGAGCCGATCGATCAGGGTCAGCACCTGGTTCGGCGACAGCCCGAACTTGCCTTTGTCGCCGCCGGTGTTTTGCCACTTGCCGGCGCCGATCGAGGCCAGGCGCACGCGCACGCCGAGCAGTGGCTCCACGTTCAGCGCCTTCGCCTCGCTGAATACGTGATCGAGCTCGGACAGCTTCTCGATCACAATGTGCACGCGCAGGCCGAGCTTCAAACCGATCAGCGCCAGACGGATGTATTCGCGATCCTTGTAGCCGTTGCAGATCACGATCGAGCCGGGCCGCGCCATCGCCAGCACCGCCATCAGCTCGGGCTTGGAACCGGCTTCCAGCCCGAAGCCGTGCGTACCGGCGGCGACCAGCTCGCCGGCGACGCCGCGCTGCTGGTTCACCTTGATCGGATAGATGGCCGTATAGCCGCCCGCATAGCCGCTGTCGGCGATCGCGGTGGCGAACGCGCCCTGCAACCGCGCCAGACGGTCAGCGAGGATGTCGGGGAAGCGCACCAGCAACGGCAGGCGCAGGCCGTCGGCGCGAGCGCGCTCGACGATCTGCGGCAGCGACAGGGCCGGGCCGTTCGCGCCGCGCGGGCGCATCACGATTTCGCCGGCGCCGTTCACGTCGACATAGCCGTCGCTCCAGTGCGGCACGGCGTAGGTGTAGCGGGCGGAGTCGGTATTCCAAGGGTTCGACATCAGCGAAGCTCCATTATGCAGGCGCTTGTTACATGCATGGATGATGTCGTCGCAGCGGCGAGCCTTGACGGTGTTGCTCCACAAGAGCACGAGCCCGAACGACCGGAAGCCTCGCACGCCGCGGGGTCGGTCGGACTTGTCGGCGGCCGACGCGCTGCGCCGGCGATGCCAGGTCGCCATTGTAATGGGCGCCTGTGACGATATGCGCACGCGTCGTCGACCCGCTCTCGGGACGTTCACCGCGGTTATCGCTACAATTGGCGGTCTTTGTCCTTCCACCCGGTTCGTCAGGAACACTCCACCATGTCGCAGCAGCCCACGTCGAATGAAGTCCGCTGGTTCACCGAAGCCCATCAGGCTTCCGGCTCCTCCATCGGTTTCCGCACCGAGCAACTGCTGCACGCGGAACAGACACCGTTCCAGACCATCGAGATCTACAAGACCACCGACTGGGGCAACCTGATGGTGATCGATGGCTGCGTGATGCTGACCACGCGCGACAATTTCTTCTATCACGAGATGATGACTCACCCGGCGCTGTTTACCCATGCGCGCGCCAAGCGCGTGGTAGTGATCGGCGGCGGTGACTGCGGCACCTTGCGTGAAGTGCTCAAGCACGAGGAAGTCGAGTCCGCGGTACAGGTGGAAATCGACGAGCGCGTGACCCGGCTGGCTGAGGAGTATTTCCCGGAGCTGTGCGAATCGAACCACGATCCGCGCGCCGAGCTGCTGTTCATCGACGGCATCAAGTACATGGCCGAAGCCGAGCCCGACTCGCTGGATCTGGTGATCGTCGACTCGACCGACCCGGTCGGCCCGGCCGAAGGCCTGTTCAACGCTGCGTTCTACGCCAGCTGCCATAAGGCGCTGCGCCACGGCGGCCTGCTGGTGCAGCAGAGCGAATCGCCGCTGGCGCATATCGACCTGATCAAGTCGATGCGTTCGGCCATGCGCACCTCCGGCTTCAGCGCGGTGAAGACGCTGCCGTTCCCGCAGCCGTGCTATCCCACCGGCTGGTGGAGCTGCACGATGGCGCGCAAGGGCGGCGACCTGTCCGGCTTCCGCGAACGCGGCGCGATCAGCAAGAACTTCCCGACCCGCTACTACAACGCCGACATCCACAAAGGCGCGCTGGCCCAGCCGGAATTCATGCGCGAGGCGTTCGGCGAGTAAGCCATTCCGACGTTCACGTATACGCGCAGCTTCAGAACATCTTGGAGCGCACCTTCGGCAGCAGCACCAGCAGCAGCGTGGCGAACGGGCCACACAGCAGCGACAGCAGGAACCACAGCAACCCGCTGCGGTTCTTGCCCTGCGCCAGTGCGGCGTTGATCAGCGCCAGCGTGCCCCAGCCGACGAACCACGGGGCGCCTTCGGCAAATGTCGACAAATGATCCACTACGCGTCTCCCAATCATGCGGGGCGCAGCCGTGCGCCAAAACGATCATCCTAGCAAGCCTTGTCGCGGCCGCCCGTTGCCGCGGGCACGCGGATCAGCCGCGCTTAATCTGCCCGAGGTATGCTGAACGCTTTGATTGCGGACCTGCCCATGATGCGTGGATTGCGCTACCTCGCCCTGACTTGCGCCTTGTCGCTGCTGGTCGCGCCGGTGTTCGCCGGTAAAGCCCCCGCCAGCAAGAACCCGCCTGAACCGAGCAACGCAGCCAAGGCCCGCGACAAAGCCCAGCTAGCCTTCCAGCGCGATCTGGTCAGCGTGCTGGCACCTCGCGCCGATGCCTTGCCGCTGCTTGGCGCCGCCCTGCTCGCGCGGCCGCTGTTCAACCAGCCATCGAGCAACAGCTTCCATGCACTGATCGGACGCGCCGTGCAGGCCGAAGGTGCCGACGCCGCGGTCAGCTGGGCGCGACTGGCCGACTGCGACGCCAAGGCCGACGCCTGCCCGAATGCCGCCGCGCTGGAGCAACTGCTCAGCCAGGCGCCGGACAACGCCGCCGTCTGGCTGCTCAAGCTCGGCGCCGACACGCACAACATGAAGCAGGATGCCGCCCGCGAGGACCTGGGCAAGGCCGCCGACGCCAAGCAGTACGACGACTACACCGGCACCAGCCTGAAGGCTCTGGCCAGTTCGATCGGCGTGCTGCCGCCGCCGGCCGACACCTTCGATCCGGCTTCGAAAGCCGGTGCCATGGGCATGCAGGCCATGCTGGTGTACGGGATCGCCAGCACGCAACCACAACCGGCCATGCAGATCGTTGCCAAACTATGCGAGAACGCCGGTGCGGACGCTTCGATCAAGGCCGATTGCCTGAAACTGGGCAAGACCCTCGAATGGGGTTCCAGCCCGCTGGCACGCTCGCTGGGCCTGCATCTGCGCGAGGTACTGGCAGATGACCCGACGCAGCAGCAGGAAGCGAAGGACGCCCGCCGCAACCTGATCTGGCAGGTGCAGAGCTTCGACCAGCTGCTCGCCCGTGCACAGGACGACCCGGCGATGGCCCAGCATCTGCTGGCGCTGGCGCGCAACGGCGGCACCGAGATGAGCCTGCTGCTGGCAGCCTTGCGCGATAG
>DASZCB010000024.1:0-2891 GCA_035943575.1 Rhodanobacter sp.
CTTGGCGCGTTGCTCGACCTGCTCGACAAGCTCGATCAGGCATCGCTGGCGGCGCAGCGACGGATCACGGTGCCGTTCCTGCGTGAATTTTTGCGCGAGGCGGATGCGGCGCCTTGAGTCGAGGTCAGGGCGGCAGGACGCGCCTCAAGGTTGCGGGGGGCAAGCCGGTGTCCCAGGTCAGCTGGTGGTAGTCGAAGCCCTTGGCCAAGGTCGGCTTGATCACCTCGAAATATGGTGAGACGTCGAAGTCGCGCGGGGTGTACAGGCGGTGGTCGCGAATGTGGAAGATCTCGCGGATGCAATCGCGGCATTCCGGGGTAGCCGCAGATTCGGTGCGGATGACTGGCAGGATCGGGAAGGGCACTGACTGGAATGCGTCCGCAATCAGGGTGGAGCAAATGGCGCGGGTGGGATCGCCGCTGCCCAGCGCCAGCAGGCGCCGCCGCCATGGGCCAGGCACCGGCGGTGTCGGCAACAGGTAGCGCGCAAGGTCGAAGACGTTTTTCAGATCGTAGCGCTGGCCTAGTCGCGCCATGACGTAGTCCACCACACGGTGTGCGTCGGTGTCGCTCAGCCCCACGGGTCGGCAGATCCGCAGGTGATAGTCGTCGAGTTGCTGCAGGTCGAGCAGATGCACACCGAGTTCGGTGTCCGCCTCAACCAGCAGATCGGTGTGGCCAGTCAGGGTTTGCCCGGCGTAGTCGCCCACATACAACGCAGCGTGCGACCAGGTCGATTGCGTCAGGTACTTGATGGCGCTGCTGATGCGTGCGCGGCCTTCCACCAGAATCACGTCAGCCGGGCGCAGGATGCGGCGCAAGGTAACCAGGTCGGCCGGCAAGTGCGGATACGGTCCGCGTGCCGGATGATTGAGGTAGCGCGCCAGCGCGCCGCCCAGCGATTGCGTGATGCGGTTCATCGGGTGCTCCCGGCATGGCGGCTTGCGCCGTACCAGTTGGAATGGGAACCGGCGTCTTGCCGCGACGAACAATAGCTGGGATGGAGCGGCTCGGGATACACGTTCGCAAACCGGCAAGATCAGTGGCAACCGGCTTGGCTTGATGCGGCAGCGCGGAGTCGGTCGCGTGGGCGCTTCGCGTCCAGCCGTCATCCCAGTGGATCGAGCTGTTCCCCTGCAGGCTCCCTACCCGACGCCGGGACGGTTGTCGGGTACCCAAAAAAGCAAAGGCGCCGAAGGGCGCCTTTGCTTTTTCAACGGGCCAAAGCACTCAGGCCTTCAGCAATTCCGGCGTCGCCTGCTGGCCGATTGCGTCGACCATTGCCTTCGCCACGTTGAGGTTGCCGGCGATGATGTTGCCGCTGGCGGGGATGCCGTCGCGGCCGGCGAAGTCGCAGTAGCGGCCGCCGGCTTCGTGCACCAGCAGTACGCCGGCGGCCATGTCCCACGACGACGGCGGTGGCCTTAGATTGCCACGTTCAGACGCGCCGACAGCGTCTGCGCATTGTCGCGCTGGCCCATTTCGTAGTCGTAGCTGAAATTCAGCGTCGTGCGCTTCGACAACGTTGCGTCCATCCCGACGCCGAACAGGCCGCTGTAGCGCGACAGGCCGATGCCGACCAGCGGCTGCCATTGCTGCAGGCCGACGAAGCTGGCGTCGAACGCTTCGCCATGCGAAGCGAGGGTGCGCTGCCACTGCGCGTGCGCGCTGAAGTCCATGGCACGGCCGCCGTCCAGGTTCCAGTGATGGCTCGCACGCACGCCGAGTCCTGCCTGCCAGCGATCTAGCGTCTGCGCGTTGCTGCGTAGGCCAAAGCCGCCCGCGCCCTGCTCGGCGAAGCCGTCGCGATTGATGCGCGCGTACTGCACGTCGACGAACGGCGTGAGGTGGCTGTTGCCACGACCGAAGTGCAGGCCGCTCTCGCTATAGGCCACGCTGTAGCCGCCGTTGTACTGGGTACCCACGCCCTGCGCGCTGTCACCCAGCAGGATCTGCCGGTTGATGTCCTGCTGAACATGACCGAAGCCGACGCGACCCTGCGTGTACCAGTTGCCGTAGAGCCAGCCCGCGTACAACATGCCCTCAGTGCTGCGGCTGTTGTCGTGGTCGTAGCTCTGGCCCTGGCGCTGCTGACTCCGGCTCTGGCCGAACGCGTAACCAGCCACGCCGGAGCGGCCGATCTGTCGATCGTTGCCGACCAGCCAACCGTTCAACTGGAAACCAACGCTGTTGAAGCCGGCGCGTGCCATGTCGCCGCCGGTGCTGAGGTCGTGTGTCCACATGCCGTAACCGGTGCCCTTGTCGAGCAGGTTGTCGAAACGATCCGACAACGCGCGGCTGGCCGCGTCGATGGCCTCGAAGGTCATCGACGCGCTGGCCGCATGCAACTCGCCGGACAGACTTTGCAGCGAGGCCTGCGCAGCCTGCAGGGTGCGCGATTGCTGGAACTGGCCAGCCGCATGCAGGAAGGCGCCCGACACGCCAGAAAGATTGCCGGCCGCGATCTTGTTGTCCAGTTGGTTGAAAGCACCCTGCACGCGTTGCGCACTGCCGAAGGAGGCCGGCGTGTAGCTCACGCCATTGCCCGCGGCGGCCGTGGTGACGTTGAGGCCGGTGGTATCGAGCCAGACGCTGTTGGCGTCGTAGTTGATAGTGGTTGCCGTGAACACCACACCGGTGTCCTTGGTCAATTGGCCGAAGGTGCCGGTAAGTCCTCCGGTTGCAGTAAGGACATTGGTGTGGGTGCTGCTGACATAGCCACTGTCGGCGCCTGTTACTTCGAGAGTGCCGCCGTTGAGCGTTGCTGTACCGCTGATAGCGAGCTTGCTGCCCAAGCCGACTGCCAGCGTACCGGTGGACGACTGGGCGTAGTTGCCGCCAACGGTGGAATCGCCGCCGTGCACGGCCACCTTGCCGGCGTTGGTGAGGTGG
>DASZCB010000025.1:0-13876 GCA_035943575.1 Rhodanobacter sp.
AGGCGCTCAATGATCGTCTACGTGCCCACGCACGGCGCTTGGGCGTCAGCCTGGCCAGCTTGTGCCATCTCGCTTGGGGCCAGGTGGTGGCACGCACCAGCGGACGCGAGCAGGTGGTTTTCGGCACGGTGCTGTTCGGACGCATGCACGCCGGCGAAGGCGCCGATCGTGCGATGGGTGTGTTCATCAACACCTTGCCGTTGCGGCTCGATCTGGATCGCACGCCCGTCGAGAAGAGCGTCAAAGACACGCACGCACGCTTGGCCGAACTGTTGCGCCATGAGCATGCATCGCTGGCACTGGCTCAACGTTGCAGCGGTGTGGCCGCGCCTGCGCCCTTGTTCAGCGCCTTGCTCAACTACCGCCACAACAGCACGCATGTGCCTACTGATGCAGATGCCACGCAAACATCCGATGGCATCGAACGGCTCAGCGGCGTCGACCGCAGCAACTATCCGTTCGCCCTCTCGGTGGAGGATTACGGCCACGCGCTGGGCTTGACCGTGCAGGTGATGCAGCCGGTCAGCGCAAAACGCGTAAGTGGCTACATGCAGCAGGTGCTGGAAAACCTGGCGCTGGCGCTGGAGTCTTCGCCGCAGATGCCGGTACGTTACCTGGGCATGCTGGCATCGGCCGAGCAGCAGACCGTGCTGCGTGACTGGAATGCCACGACGCATACCCTGCCCGACACGACCTTGCCGGTACTCTTCGAACAGCGCGTCGCCGAGACGCCGGATGCGACGGCGGTGGTATTCGCTGACAGCAGCCTCAGCTATGGCGAACTTGACCGGCGCGCCAACCGTGTCGCGCATCATCTGCAAACGCTCGGCGTCGGTCCGGATGTGCTGGTCGGCCTGTGTGTGCAACGCTCGCTCGATCTGATCGTCGGCATGCTGGGCATCCTCAAGGCCGGCGCGGCGTATCTGCCACTGGACCCCGCCCATCCTGCCGAACGGCTGGCGCACATCCTCAACGAAAGCATGGCGCCGGTATTGCTCACGCAATCGACGTTGGTCGATCAGTTGCCCACGCACTGGGGCAGCCTGGTCTTGCTTGATGCCGACGCCGATGAGATCGCGCAGTATCCGGAGAGCGCACCGAACCGCTCGCTACAGCCGGAGCATCTCGCCTATGTGATGTACACCTCCGGTTCCACCGGCATGCCGAAGGGCGTGGCGGTTACGCATCGGGGCATTCCGAACCTGCTCGCCAGCCAGGCGCATCACTTCGCGATGGATGGCAGTTCGCGCGTGCTGCAATTCGCGTCGGCGAGTTTCGATGCGGCGTTCTGGGAAGTGTGCATGTCGCTGCTGTCCGGCGCGCGTCTGGTACTCGCAGCAGCCGACGTATTGTTGCCCGGCGATAGCCTGGTCGAGCTGATCGAACGCCATGGCATCACTCACGCCACCTTGCCGCCTGCGGCGCTCGCCGTGCTGTCGGAACGCAGCTTGCCCGAGGGCATGTACCTGGTAGTGGCTGGCGAAGCTTGCTCGCCTGCTCTGGTTGAACGTTGGTCGCCAAGGCAGCGAATGTTCAACGCCTACGGTCCGACTGAGACGACGGTTTGCGCGACGATTAGCGAACCCCTGCACGGGGCACAACAACCGCCGATTGGCCGTCCGATCTACAACACCCAGGTCTATGTGCTGGATGCCGGCCTGCGTCCCGCACCGGTTGGTGTGCCGGGCGAGCTGTATCTTGCCGGCACCGCGCTGGCACGCGGATATCTCAACCGTGTAGGACTCACCGCTGAGCGCTTTATCGCCAATCCGTTCGGCGCACCCGGCAGCCGCATGTATCGCTCTGGCGATCTCGCCTGCTGGCGTGCTGATGGGCAGCTCGATTTTGCGGGACGTGCCGATCACCAAGTAAAGCTGCGCGGCTTCCGCATCGAACTGGGCGAAATCGAAGCCGCATTGACCCGCTTGCCCGCGGTCGCGCAGGCTGCAGCCATCGTGCGTGAGGACCAGCCGGGTCATTCGCAACTGGTGGCTTATGTCGTGCCTGCCGCAGCGCATACCTTCGATGCGGCAGCACTGCGCCAGGCCTTGGTCGATCAATTGCCGGAGTACATGGTACCGGCCGCCTTCGTCGCACTCGGTGCGCTGCCGCTGACCTCCAACGGCAAGCTCGACCGCAAGGCACTCCCCGCGCCGGAGTTCGGCAGCGAGCATGTACGTGCGCCGCGCGATGCACGTGAGAAAATTCTCTGCGAGCTGTTTGCCGAAGTGCTGGGTGTGGAACGCGTCGGCATCGATGACAGCTTCTTCGAACTGGGCGGCCATTCGTTGCTAGCCACCCAATTGGTCAGCCGCATTCGGGCACGTCTGCACATCGATGTGGCGATCCGCACGCTGTTCGATACGCCTACCGTCGCGGCGCTTGCACAGCAATTGCCGGATACGGTCAGCGCGCGTCCGCCGCTCGAAGCCGTGGCGCGACCGGACAAACTACCGTTGTCGTTTGCCCAGCGTCGACTGTGGTTCCTGCATCAGTTCGAAGGACCGAACGCCGTCTACAACATACCGATGGCATTGCGCCTGGAAGGCGCGCTGGATACCGATGCATTGCAGGCGGCATTGAACGATTTGGTCGAACGCCACGAAAGCCTGCGCACCATCTTCCCGACCTCCGATACGCCTTATCAGCTAGTGCTGGCGCAAGCACGCATTGCCTGCGAGCCGATCGATATCGCGGAAGATGCCCTACCGCGCATCTTGGCCGATGCCTTGGCACGGCCTTTCGATCTCGCACGTGATATCCCGCTACGCGCGCAACTGTTCCGGCTGGGGCCGCAGGACCATGTGCTGACCCTGCTGCTGGATCACATCGCCGGTGACGGTGCTTCACTGGCGCCGTTGGCGCGCGATCTGGCGCAGGCGTATGCCGCGCGGCAGGAAGGCCGTGCTCCGGATTGGACTCCGTTACCGGTGCAATACGCCGACTACACCTTGTGGCAGCAACGCCTGCTGGGCGAGGAATCCGATCCGGATAGCGTGATCTCACGCCAGCTGAACTATTGGCGTGAAACGCTGGCCGATCTGCCCGAACAGCTCGACCTGCCCACCGATCGGCCACGTTCTCGTACGCCGAGTTATCGCGGCCGCAATCTGAAATTCGAACTGGACGCCGACCTGCATCGACAACTGCTGGCGCTGACGCAGCGCCATGAAGTCACGCTGTTCATGCTGCTGCAGGCGGCGCTCGCTACCTTGCTGAGCCGTCATGGTGCGGGTACCGATATCCCGGTCGGCAGCTTGATCGCCGGACGTACGGATGCCGCGCTAGATGACTTGATCGGCTTCTTCCTCAACACGCTGGTATTGCGCACCGATGTATCGGGCAATCCCAGTTTCGAGGCATTGTTGGCGCGAGTACGCCATGCCGACCTGGCCGCTTACGAACATCAGGATCTGCCGTTCGAACAGTTGGTCGACGTGCTCAACCCGCCGCGTTCGCCGTCACGCCATCCGCTGTTCCAAGTGATGCTGCTCATGCAGAACAATGCTTCCGCATCGCTGCACATTCCTGGCGTTCATTGCAGCATGCAGCCGTTCGAGCTGGACATGGCGAAGTTCGATCTCAGTGTCAATGTCACCGAACGCTACGATGAAAATGGCGCGGCCGGCGGCATGCAGTTGGATCTGATGTACGCCATCGATCTATTCGACCATGCGACGGCGCTGCGTCTCGGAGAGCGTCTCACACGGATGCTCGCCGCCATCGCCATCGATCCGGCGCTACGGATTGGCGATATCGATCTGCTGGATGCCACGGAACGCCAGCAGACGCTGCACGACTGGAATGCCACCGCGCATGAAGTCACCGATTCAACGATTCCCGCGCTGTTCGAACAGCAGGTCGCACGCACGCCTGATGCGATCGCCGCCGTCTTTGAGGATCAGTCGCTCCGCTACGCCGAACTCAACGAGCGTGCCAATCGCCTTGCCCATCACCTGATCGCGCACGGTGCCGGTCCCGAAAGCATCGTCGCCATCGCCCTGCCCCGTTCGCTCGAACTGGTGGTGGCGTTGCTCGCGGTGCTCAAAGCCGGTGCGGCCTATCTACCGCTGGATACCGAGTATCCCGCCGAACGCCTGGCCTTCATGCTGGACGATGCCAAGCCCGTCTTGCTGATCGGTCGCCGTGATGGCGCGGTACTGGCCGCCGACGTACCGCAGTGGCATCTGGATGATCCTGTGTTGGCCTCGGCGCTGGATCATGCACCGACACATAACCCGACCGATGCGGATCGATCCGTGGCGCTCGCCGCCTTGCATCCGGCCTACGTCATCTACACCTCCGGTTCCACCGGCAAACCCAAGGGCGCACCCAATACACATGCGGGCCTCGTCAACCGCCTGGCCTGGATGCAGCACGCCTATGCTTTGCGGGCCGACGATGTGGTGCTGCAGAAGACCCCTTTCAGCTTCGACGTCTCGGTGTGGGAGTTCTTCTGGCCACTGCTGGAAGGCGCGCGACTGGTACTGGCCCAACCCGGCGGTCATCGCGATCCGGCCTATCTCGCGGAGCTGATCCAACAGCACGGCGTGACCACGCTGCACTTTGTGCCTTCGATGCTGGAGGCCTTTTTGCAGGAACCGACGAGTGCCGCGTGTGGCAGCATACGGCGCATCGTCTGCAGCGGCGAAGCGTTGTCCGGTGCGTTACGCGAAAAGCTGCGGCAGACCCTCGATCGTCCTCTGCATAATCTGTATGGCCCGACCGAGGCGGCCATCGACGTCACGGCGTGGACCTGTCTGGACGAAACCGCGGGCAGCGCGGTGCCGATCGGCGCACCGATCTGGAATACCCAGACCTATGTGTTGGACGAAACCCTGCAGCCGGTGCCCGTCGGCGTACCGGGTGAGCTATATCTGGCCGGTACCGGATTGGCACGCGGCTATCTGCATCGTCCCGCATTGACTGCCGAGCGCTTCGTCGCGCATCCCTTCTCCCCCGGCCAGCGCATGTACCGCACGGGCGATCTCGCCCGCTGGCGGGCGGAGGGACAGCTGGAGTACCTGGGCCGCACCGATCATCAGGTGAAGATTCGCGGCTTGCGCATCGAGCTGGGCGAGATCGAGGTGGCGTTGGCCCAGCTGGGCTTCGCGCAGAATGTGGTGATCGCCCGCGAGGATCGTGCCGAGCAGAAACAGCTGGTGGCCTATGTGGTGGCGGCTTCGCTCGACGTCAACGCACTGCGCACACAACTTGCGCAGCGCTTGCCCGACTACATGCTGCCCGCCGCTTTTGTGGCGTTGGAAGCGTTACCGCTCAACCCCAACGGCAAGCTCGATCGCAAGGCGTTGCCCGCACCCGATTTCACTCCAACGACACAACGCGCGCCACGTACGCCGGAAGAATCCGTGCTGGCCGAGTTGTTCGCCGAGGTGCTGGGTCTGGAACACGTCGGCATCAACGACAACTTCTTCGAGCTGGGTGGACATTCGCTGCTGGCGATCCGCCTGGTGGCGCGCATTCGCCAGACGATGCAGAACGATATGCCGATCCAGGCCTTGTTCGAAGCGCCGACCGTTGCCACGCTAGCAGCACGCTTCACCGATCCGGACCATCGTCCATCATTGTTGCCGCTACGCGCTTCCGGCACACAGTCGCCGCTGTTCTGCGTGCCACCCGGCGGTAATCTCGCGTGGACCTATGCGGGCCTTATCAGCCACATCGACGCCGATTGCCCCATTTATGGCCTGCATGCCCCCGACCTGCAGCATGCGGACGGCCAGGAACTCATGTTGGACGAAGTGATCGATCGGCATATCGCGGACATCCGCAAGATGCAGCCGAACGGCCCCTATCGATTGATGGGCTGGTCACTGGGCGGCCTGATCGCACACATGATCGCCACGCGTCTGCAGCAGGCCGACGAAGAAGTGAGCCTGCTGGCGATGATCGATGCCTATCCGCGCGGCACGGACCTTTCGAAGGTACAGCCGGATGCCGCACAACAGGCCGAACTCCAGCGACTCGGACACATCGTGTTCAAGGAAATTCTTTTCAACTTCGGAGTGGCGTCCGTGTCGGAGTCACATGCAGAGAGCGATCCCTTACATGTGCTGGAAACGCTGCATGTCGAAGGTCAGTTGTCCGACAGCGACAAGCAGACGATCACGCGCATGCTGCAGTCGTTCCGTCACGGCGAGTCGCTGGCTCGCGCATTCAAGCCAGGCATCTTTCACGGCGATGTGATGTTCTTTCGCGCCACCGAGGTGATCGAGGCGCTGCAGACGCCACCGATCAGCGTGTGGTCGCCGTACATCGAAGGCCGACTCGACATTCACGATATCCCCACCAACCACTTCAATATGCTCAACAAGGAGTTTCGTGCGTCCATCGGTCGCGTGTTGAGCCAGAAACTGAATTCTCATGCCAGCCTGGAGATCGCATGAACGCGCTTGAATTGACCGATCCCGTTTTTCTAGCCAGCGACACCAAGATCGAGCCCTTGGTTTTTCGCTGGTACGCATGGAGTCATTTGGTTTCGCCGATGCAGCACGCTTTGAATCTGGCGTTCCGCCAATTGCCGATGCTGAAGTCGTTTATCGCCAATCCAGGCGTGCACGAGGCAGCATCGAAAAATCCCAAGATGCTCGGAGGTTCATTCCTCGAGCTGAAGCAAAGCGACGTGACAAGCGTGCGCACCCTGCTGCAAGACATCACGCAACGCGGTGCCGGCCTGCTCGGTTTCGCCGAGGATCTGCTCAAGCTCGACCGGCAGTTGCAGAAGAGCGAAACCGGCTTCAGCCTGGATCATCTGTATGCCAGCTTGCCCGACTCACTGGCCGGTTTCGTAGAAGCGACTTACGACGCGAACAATCACGTATCGCTGCGATTGCTGGAAGAGCTGGCCTACGATGACGAGCTGTTCACGATACCTACGCAGGAGCTGGCTTTCAGCAAGGCTGCCGATACTTCGCGCAATTTTTTCCTCAATACGCCGCGACTGCCAACAGAGGAGCGGATGATCGTGCCCTCTCCGTTCGCCGACGAACGCTTCGACCTGATCTCGGCAAGCCGCATCACTCCGGTATGCTTCAATCGTGTAGCCGAGGCTTTCGATATTCATGACGAAACCGAGCGCACGCGCCTGCGCAGTTATTTCACCTCGACCCCGCCTGTGCGCAATGCACCTGCGTACACCGGCGACGATATACGCGTACGCTACTTCGGCCATGCCTGCGTGCTGGTGCAGAGCGCCGAGGTCAGCGTGCTGGTCGATCCGTTCCTGACTTGGGACTACGACGATGCCGAAGGTCGTCTGACCTTTCACGATCTGCCTGACCATATCGACTATGTGTTCCTGACTCACAATCACCAGGATCACTTCAGCATCGAGGTACTGCTGCAACTGCGCAATCGCGTCGGCACCTTTCTGATTCCGCGCAACAACGTGACCAGTGTGGTTGATCCGTCGATGAAGCTGGTATTGCGCCAGCTCGGCCACCGCAACGTGGTGGTGATGGACCCGATGGATCGCGTCGAACTGCCGGAAGGCTGGATCGTCAGCCTACCGTTCTACGGCGAACATGCCGACCTCGACATCACCAGCAAGCACGGCATGTGTATCGAACTAATGGGACGTCGCCTGATGTTCCTGGCCGACTCCGACTGCAAGGACCGTGTCCTGTATCGACGACTGGTACGGCGCCTGGGCAAGGTCGATCACCTGTTCATCGGCATGGAATGCGATGGCGCACCGTTGACCTGGCTTTACAGCCCGTATCTGAGTAATCCAGTCAACCGCAAGGACGATGATTCACGCCGTTTATCCGGCTCCGACAGCGAGCACGCCTGGTCGATCGTAGAGGAGTTCGGCTGCTGCAACATCTACGTGTATGCCATGGGGCAGGAGCCGTGGATGCGTTTTGTAACGGGCCTGGAGTACACACCACAGAGCAAGCAGATCATCGAGTCCGACAAATTCGTGGAACGTTGCCGCGGCGCCGGCCTGAGCGCCGAGCGCTTGCATGGATGCCGCACCATCACGCTTTGAAATTAAACCAACCACAGTCACAGTCTGGAGAATCACCCATGAGCAATCCGTTCGAAGACGCCAACGGCACATTCCTGGTTCTGGTCAATCATGAGAACCAGCATTCCATGTGGCCGGAATTCGCCGAAATTCCTGCTGGATGGAAAGCTGTGCATGGTCCCTCTCCACGCCAGGATGCACTCGACTACATCGAGAAGAACTGGACCGATATGCGTCCAGCCAGCCTGGTGGCTGCCGAAGCTTAAACACCAAAAGGATCGCACCTTATCCTCTCCCCTTGCTTGCAGAGGGGAGAGGACATTACACGCAACAATGATTCTCAGCGCTGGCGGCTTCGGCTTATCCTCGGCACCGCTTTCACACGGTGACCCCGCGAGCCGTTGCCTGCATCCGCGGCTCTTCGGCAAGGTCGACCACCTGACCGTCGATGACGTGGACATTGCGCTGAGCGCGTGCAGCCAGCTCCAGATCGTGGGTGACCATAACGATGGTGGCGCCTTCGTGATGGATTTCCTCCAACAGTTCCAACACGCTGCGGGCCATCTGTGTGTCGAGGTTACCCGTTGGCTCGTCGGCCAGAAGCAGACGTGGCGAGCCGGCTAGTGCGCGAGCGATTGCTACGCGCTGCTGCTGGCCTCCCGACAATTCTGCCGGATAGTGCTTGGCTCGTGATGCCAAGCCCACGCGCTCCAGGGCATCCATAATCCTCTGCTTGCGTTCGGCGGCCTTCATGCCGCGATAGCGCAATGGCACTTCCACGTTATCGAACACGTTCAGGTCGGAAATAAGGTTGAACGCTTGGAATATAAAACCTATCTTCTCGTTGCGAATGCGCGAGCGGGCGCTGTCGTCCAGCTTGCTGACCTCAATACCGTCGAGGTGATACTCGCCACCCGTGAACGTTTCCAGCAGACCCGCGATGGTAAGAAAGGTCGTCTTGCCCGAACCGGACGGACCGGTCACTGCGACGAACTCGCCTTCCTTCACGTTGATGTTGAAATCACGAAGCGCGTTGGTCTCGACGACGTCCGTGCGGTAGACCTTGGCGAGGCGGTTCATTTTGAGCATGGCTGATCCCTCGGGTGGTATTCGGTATAGATGCGTTAGCGGCCAATCGCTATGTGCTTAGCGTTGTCGACAGCGCCGTGCAGAGCTTCTCACTTGCTCCCCTCTTCCTGGAGTCGCTTAGTGGCAAGCTCGGTAACCCTCGCGTTACATTTCAGTCAAGGCGGCAATATAGCGCTTTGCCCTAAGTAGATAGGATTGGGTAGCACGATCCATCATGGCTAAGTGTTTTTGCAACACCTCGCCAACCACACGGCCAGGCACGCCACGTACAATGGTGTTGTCTGGAATCAACTTTCCCTCCGGGATTAGGGTTTTAGCAGCGATCAGGCAGTTTCGGCCGATGATGGCGCCATTGAGAATTACAGCCCCTATGCCGATCAGCGTGCCCGCGCCTACCCTGCACCCATGCAGCATCGCCAAGTGCCCAACGGTGACATTATCCTCCAACACCAATGGAAACCCAGGATCCGCGTGGAGTACGGCATTGTCCTGCACGTTACATCCGGCACCAATGATAATTGACTCATTGTCTCCTCTCAATACGGCGCCAAACCATACGCTAGCACAATTACCCAGCCTTACGTCGCCGATTAGCGTGGCCGACTGGGCCACATATGCACCTTCCTCAAGAACGGGTTGCCGCTTTTCCAATCGATATTGCACAATACATATCTCCCTTTATCGCTTCAAGTTTGCAAGGCTCTCTATCGCGTAGTGGCGCATGTCCGCAATAAAATCTCCGTGTTTAACATTTCAGCGAGGCATTGGACTGCAGCCGATTCCACGACCTTCTATGACCGTGGATAGTCGAAAATCCATCTTGAATCTCCAATTCGCTGATGAAATTGAATTCAGACGGTATACCAAGCATCAATCTGTCCGCGTCCGCTGGTGAGGCGCCTTGAATCAATGACGACCTTATCTTTCGATAAAATCTCTGCGATCTTCCCGAATTTAGCGTCAAAAGCATTAACGGCAATCAGGTGATCCGAGTTCTCGCGTATATCCGAATGCGCTAAATCAAATATAGATTCGGTGGTGACCTACTTTACGCCTTTCATTGGAGAGGTTATCGCACGGGACGTGGTCGCCAGATTTCGATGCCAGCACAATTTGCTTTGCGTCCCACTTGCCTTCGTTAAGTTACGGGGCGCCATCTTGAACAGATTTAAACGCACGCTTCGGAGATTTGCTGAAGCTTCGAGAGCAACGTTTCAGCCAGCTCAATGATCGTGCGATCCTTGTGTATTTTTTCGCTGTATATCAGAGATATTTCTATTCCAACCTGTGCGCTATCGCACTCAATAAGCAGCTCGTGAGAATAAGGATCGTGCAATTCCGGATCGCTATGAGATTCAATCCTGAAAATGCCACTCTTTCTATGTGGCGCGGCGCCCTCTTTTTCTTGTGCTCCGCCCTTGGAAAAAAGTGTTGTGCGATTGTTAAAAAAAACCTGAGGCCGTTGCATCCGTCGGAAATCGGACCTAATTCCCTGATCTGGATGGAGATATCGCAGAAAGCCGTGGCCCAAGCCATATTGAGTCGCATCTGTAATCCGCTTACGGAGAGCCTCGAATGATTTAGGCGAAGACAAACTATCGGGCTCCATTTCGAACCACATTGGAAATTTAAAGGTCGTCGGACCAACCACTTCCAAGAAATCAATCCCTGGGATATGACCGCCGCGCCCATGATGCTCGACATCGATAGCGACCATGGGGTGGCCCGACCAATGCGCGATCGCCGCCACAGTGGCGATAAGAAGCGAATCATTGATGAGGGATGTATTTTTGAATGAAACAATATCAGATCCGACATATAAAGTAACTATTTTGGAATTATTTGCCGTATGCAGGCCGTCAACGAAATCGACGGGGATTCTGGGTGTCTTCGTGTTTGCGAAGTTACTCCAATAAGATATCGATCTTGCTAAAAACATTGATCCTTTCATGTAATTATGCAGATTTTCTGCATAATCCTCATAACTGCACTCCGCCTTTATTTTATCGTCCACTTTTTGATGGCCTGACAACAACTTATATGTATCAACAATGTTCGCCATGATGGATCCAACGGAATAAGCATCTACAATATTATGGTGGAGACTTACGGCTATATCGTCTCCTTTTTCTTTGTTTTTGCAAAGAGCCACATGAATCACCGGGCCATCAACAATGCTAAGGGTTCGCTCGACATCTTTCTGAATATCACGCATCCATTTCTCTGTATTTTCGGTAACGTCGCACGTGATTATTTTCGGATCGCCAGGGGTGCTCAACATTCGCAGTGACCATTTTCCATCATGCTTCCGGTACAGTCTCTGCCGGAATGTGTCGTAGCGGTTCATTGTCAAATGAACTGCTTTTTTTATTAAATCAAAACTGGCATCTTCTCCAATATGAGCGTGGCGCGTCACCGACCACCTGTGCTCAATGGGATTAAAAGTTTCCAGATACCAGCCATGCCACGGCGTCAGTGGCAGTTCGCCCAAGGCACGATCATCCGATGACCACTGTTCTATCTGTACCGAGCTTCTCTCGATAAGGCTGATCAGGTCTTGCTTATGGCGTTTTACTTCTTCAAGCAGGGCATCGGTGAAAGCTCCCAGCGGAGCTTTATAGCCAAGAGAGCCATTCTTGACAGACAGCTCTATTTGCTTGTACTCCAGAGTAAGCAGCAAATCTGAAAGATGCATTGGGATGACCACTCCATGCTCTATAGATACAACTTGTCCCGCAGTTGCTTGAAATGCCTGTGGACTGCCTTACGCAAAGGCCGCTACCACCATCCTGTGCCCCACTCCCGGGGTCCATCCGCACGCCGAATGGGACCAGGTCATGTTATTCATGACGATAAGCTCCCCCGGCTGAAGCTTCCTAAAGATCGCGCGATTGAATATTGACGGTAGACGAATGCCAGAAGACCAAACCTTTCTATGCAAGCTGCAATCCAAGTCGCTTCCGTCCGGGATGTCATGCGGAGCCTTGAAAAGATCGACTCTTCTGAGCGCCTTGACGAACTCTGCCGCGATATCCCTATCGACATTGGCAATGGTGTCCCAGAACACAAAACGATCGGCCCCCAGTATTCTGGAATGGTTTTTCTTGGCCGGCTGCAGGACGACGTATCTAAAAACGTCGGGTACAGGTTCATCCATAAGATAAACTATCTCGTCGCCATCTTTGACGATGTCATTAGGCCAATCGACTTCGCATCTCATTTTTAATGTTGCAATTTCCGTCTTTGAAAGCTCGGTGCGCTTGGTTTTTATCTTGTATTTAAATTCTTTCATTTGGCGCCACACTTCTTCTTCGTCGGAAGCCCCCCAAAGTATGGTCTCCCCTCCATCCGTGGTATTTTCGATGCAGTAGAAAGCGGATATTTGCATATCCATGCCGCTATTGCCCTCCGAATGGGGCGGTATGAAGTGGTAGCCCCCGCGCTCGTTGACCGTCATGAAATATTTACCCACGTTCTCTCTATGGCCATGGATAGCTGCAAATCCAGCCTGAACCTCCAGCTCCTCGCTTAAATTAAGCTCTTTCGCTATGCCGCTTATCAATCTGTCCGCATCTTCGGGCGAGGCGCCTTGAATTAGAACGACCTTGTCTTGCGACAAGATCTCCGTAATTTTTCCGAATTTGGCGTCGGAAGCATCGATTGCCACCAGGTATTCCGAGTTGCCGCCTTGCACGACAGCGTCAGCCAAATTGAATATGGATTCGTCAGATATAGGGGTCATTTAATTTGCTCCTTTCGTCAGAGATGTCATTGCACGGGATATGGACATCATATGAAGCCCTCCTCATAAACTGGCTGTTTCGAAGCGGCCACATTCAAGCGGGGCACAACGGCTACCCGTTCAGCGAATTGATTTAGAGCCGCTGCTGCAAACAGGGTCCGCACGTCGGCATGCAGATCCGCCTGCCGCATCCGCGCCAACAGCCGCAGAGCCAGCAGGGAGTGCCCGCCCAGTTCGAAGAAATTGTCATGCCGGCCTACCCGCTCGACGCCCAGCAGTTCCTCCCAGATTTCAGCGATCGTTGTTTCGACCGAGCCGACCGGTGCCTCGTACGCTTGTGTCGCAAAGGCGTCCGCCTCCGGCGCCGGCAGCGCCTTGCGGTCCAGCTTGCCGTTGATCGTCAGAGGAAAATCCTCCAGCGTCACGAACGCGCCCGGCACCATATAGTCGGGCAGTTGCTTCGACAGCTCTGCGCGCAGATCGGCAACTACAAGCGTGCTGCCCGCTTCGGCACGGAGGTAGGCCACCAGCCGCTTGTCCCCGGGCTGGTCCTCCCGTGCGATGACCACGCTGGCCGCCACGCCTTGGCACGCGGCCAGCTTCGCTTCGATTTCGCCCAGCTCGATGCGGAAACCGCGGATCTTCACCTGGAAATCGTTGCGACCCAGATACTCGATCTCGCCAGCCGCGTTATGACGACCCAGATCACCCGTCCGGTACAGCCGGCCTCCCGGTGGCCCGAAGGGATCGTCGACAAAGCGCTCCGCCGTCAACTCCGGCCGGTTCAAATATCCTCGCGCGAGACCTACCCCGCCAATATGGATTTCCCCCGCCACGCCCATGGGCACCGGTCGTCGCCGCCCATCCAGGATATAGATCTGCGTGTTGGCGATCGGACGTCCGATCGGTATCGCCGAGCCGACGTCCTGGGCATGGCAAGCATGGAAGGTGACGTCGACGGAGGCTTCCGTCGGTCCATAAAGATTGTGCAGACGCGCCGCCGAGGAGGCGAGGAAATCCTGCACGATATCCGTCGACAAGGCCTCGCCGCTACA
>DASZCB010000026.1:0-3033 GCA_035943575.1 Rhodanobacter sp.
TACAGCACCAGCAGCAAGGCCGCCGCCAGCTCGATGCTGGGCACCCACTGACCGCTTGTGGGCCACTCCGGCAATGACCAGTCCGGGATCAGATCGATCGCACCGGTCAACGTCACGCCGTGTTGCGCCAGCCAGCCGGAAGCCGCCACGCCCAGCACGATCGTCAGCAGGCTGCCGGGCAACCGATGCACCCGCTCGCACAGGAACAAGAGCAAAAGCGCGACGAGGCCGGCACCCATCGTGGCTGGCTGGATCTGGCCGATCGATTTGAACAGCGTCACGAGCAGCAGAGGTACGAAATCGCCGTGCAAGGCCGGTAACCCGAGTAGGTTCGGCAACTGCTTCAGCGCGATCACGCAGGCCAGACCAAAGGTGAAACCGCGCAGCACCGGCCGCGCGATCAGATGCGACAGACCGCCGAGACGCGCGACCCCGGCGATCAGGAAACAGCCGCCCGTGAGCAGTACCAAGGTTACCGCGACCGCGGCACGTGCCGCTCCCGCTGGACCCGCCAATGCGAGTGTTCCGGCCGCCAGCACCGCCGCCGATGATGACGTGGCCGAGACGATTGCATAGCGGCTGCGACCGAGCAGGCCGTAACAGACAAGGCCGACGAGCAGCGCGATCACACCGGCCTGCGGCGGCAGCCCGGCAATACCCGAGTACGCCACCGCCTCGGGCAGCAGCAGGCCGGCGATCGACAACCCGGCCAGCACGTCGACGCCGAGCGTGGAACCGGGCGTGATGGCTGCGGCCGGGCGCACAGTCATTCGATCGTCCCGCTCCAGCCCGGCAGGTATGCCGTCGCTTGGCTATGTGCCAGCAACACGGCCTCCTGCAGTACCTTCGCACTGATCTTGCCGTTCGGCAGCTTCAGGCGGCGACGGTAGAAATCCGCCCACAGGAACTCCGCGTACGGCAGGGCGTCCTTGGCACAGCCGCCAGCCATGCGCACCCGTGCGGCAAGCGTGCGGTAAGGGTCATCGGCCATGTCACCGAGGCCGCTCGGGATCGCCGCATAGTCGGTGCGGATACCGTGCTGGTCATACGGATGCGCCCAGCGGCTGAATTCCATGGTGCGCCAGAACACCTCCGGCTCCAGCCACGAGAAATCGCGCTGGATCATCACCGGAACGCTCTTCACGCCCTCCTCCAGCAGCGCCAGACCGAGATGGTGGTGATCGACGATATAGACGCGCTGCTTCGGCCCCAGCACCCCGGGAAACCAGTGTGCCGCGAGCAGCTCCTTGCGCTTCTTGCGGCCGAGCTTTTCCCATTCCGCACGCTTGCTCGCGACCTCGGCCTTGCCGACGGTCAATTGGGTCGGCCGCAGCTTGGCCGGTGCGATCGACAACAACGGATGATGCTCACCTGACGACATGGACGGCTCCTTCGGACAGACGCAGTGCTGCCGAGCGTACCCCAGCCGGGCAGCGATGGGGCCATCCGTCACGCGCACTACCTGCGTTGGCGGTTATTCCATGCCGGCGTAGTAACCGCGCGTCGCCAGTAGATAAGCGTCCAGATTACGGCCGTCCAATTCGTCGAACACCTCGCCGGTCTCGGCAAGCTCGTCGATGCGGTCGGGACGGAAATTGCGGAAGCCCTGACGCAACCGGCACCACGCACCGAGCGTCCACTTGCCCCCCCAGAACGCGAGGCACAGCGGCTCGACCTCGCGCGTGCTGATGCTGCCCGCCTCGTCGCGATAGGCCAGCCGCAATACCTGGTGTGCCCCGATCGCCGCATGCAGCCGGTCGATCCGCACAGCGAATGCAAGCTTGTGCTCGTCGCGCCAGACCGGCGCGTAGATACGCGTGCGTGCCGAGCGTTCGCGCAACTCCGGCGGCAGCACGGCCTCGATCTTCAACAGTGCGGACTGCGCGCTTTCGGCCAGCTGGGTGCCGGCGAACGCGCGCACGAAACGCGAACCGACCACCAGCGCTTCGAGCTCGTTGGCGTTGAACATCAGCGGCGGAATGTCCGAGCCCTTGCGCAGCACGTAGCCGACCCCGGCCTCACCTTCGATCGGCACGCCGGACAATTGCAGGTCCGCCACGTCGCGATACACCGTGCGCAGCGACACGCCCAGCGTCTGCGCCAGCGAGCGCGCCTGCAGCGCGGTACGCCGGCCGCGCAGGGCGTGGATGATGAGGAACAGGCGATCGGCTCGACGCATCCGGCCATCATCGCCGAGACGGGCGAGGGCGAACAGCGTCGAACGTCACGCCTGTTGCGGCTCATTGCATCAGGCCGCCTGCGCGGCCACCAACTCGGCATCCTTCGCCGCCGCACGTTGGATCGCCGGGCGCGTGATCACCCGATCGATGTACGCGCGGATCACCGGTAACTCCGGCACCAGCTTGAACATCGTGGTCCAGTTCAGCGCCGTGCCCCACAACACATCGGCCGCGCTGAAGGTATCGCCGAGAATGTATGGCCCCAGTTCCAGCTGGTCAGTGAGCGTCTTCAGCATGGTGTCGAAGTCGCCGTACGGACAGGTCGATGGTGCCGCCGGCTCGCGCTTCATCGACTTGTCGACCAACGCCGGCTCGAAGCACGAACCATAAAACACCATCCAGCGCAGGTACGGCCCGCGCAACGGATCGCCGATCGGCGGCGCCAGCTTCGCCTCGGGATACAGGTCGGCAAGGTACATGAACACCGCCGGCTGCTCGGTGATCAACGCATCGCCGTGATGGATCGCCGGCACCTTGCCCATCGGGTTGATCGCAAGGTATTCCGGCTGGCGCTGCTCGCCGGCCTTGAGACTAAGCGCGTGCAAGTCGTAGTCGACGCCGAGTTCCTCGAACAGCGCGCGGGTGCCGCCGGAGCGGCTCTGCGGTGCATGGAAGAAGGTGACGCGTGGTAGTGTCTTAGTGGTGGTCATGGTGAGTTCCGCTTGGAAAACAGGTGATGACGCAGACCGGTCAGCGCAAGCAGCAGCATGCGCGGGCGGATTGAACGTGCAGGTGCCGAGGGTTCGTTCGGCGCGTCGGCTGCAGGCGAATGGTTTTGCCCATCCCGCAGCAG
>DASZCB010000027.1:0-1583 GCA_035943575.1 Rhodanobacter sp.
GTACCTTGTAGACCTGCTCGGCATACGTCTCGGCGTTGGCCAGCACATCCTCACGGGTGAGTGGCTTGCGGGTGACGTTCTTGCCGGTCGGATCGCCGATCATGCCGGTGAAGTCGCCGATCAGGAAGATTACCTGGTGACCAAGATCCTGGAACTGGCGCATTTTGTTCAGCAGGACGGTGTGGCCCAGATGCAGGTCCGGTGCGGTCGGGTCGAAGCCGGCCTTGATCCGTAACGGGCGACCGCTTTTCAGACGCTCAGCCAGATCCTCCCGCTTGATGATTTCGTCGGCGCCACGCGCAATCGTGGCCAGCGCCTGCTCAAGCTCGCTCATGTATTCCTCTCAAATGACCGTAGGCAGACAGCGCCGGAAACCGGCCGTGCTGTCGGTGTTAATTGTGTGTTAACCAGGAATGTCGTGCAAACCCTTGATGGAAAAGGCGTTGACGCCATTTACACATGACCGTTATGGTACGCGCAGTTCGTTACTTTGTACCGCAGAGCGCTCACAGCATGGCCGAAGAAAAGCAGGGGGCGCGGCATGCGCGCAAGCAAGCGATCTGCCGCAAGGCACAACGTCGCCACTCCCATTTCTACGAGCGCTGCTCGCATTGGTCGTTCAATCGCTCGGGCGAGATCGAACCTATCCACTGGCATCGCGAACGCCACGTACTTGCCGGCACCGCGTTGCTGATCACCTTGCTGTCCGGCTTCATCATGCCCGCCTGGGCCAGCGCGATGCGTCCCGCGCCGACACCGGAGGTGCATTCGCTGTTGCCGCTGGCGCTGCCGAAAGTCGCCCCGGTCAACACGACGGCTACCACCGTGGACGATTGGCAGGTGGTGCGGGTGCAACCGGGCCAGACCCTGTCGGACATCTTCAACGCCCGCGGCCTGGGCATGGCCGATCTGCAGAAAGTGATGGATGCGGCCGGTAATACCAAGTCCGCGCTGCACAACATCCGTCCCGGTCAGGAATTCGATTTCCTGCTGGGCAGCGACGGCAGCCTCAAGGGCTTCCGCTTCGATGAGGATCAGGCCAGTCGCGCGATCATCCGTCTCGACGGCGCACAGCCAGTCGTGTCGGTCCAGCAACGCGACATGGACACACGCGAGCAAGTGGCTCATGGCGTCATCCGCAGCAGCCTGTATGCCGCCGGCGACCAGGCCGGCATGGACGCGGCGATGGTCGGCAAGCTGGCCGATCTGTTCAAATACGACGTCGACTTCGTGCAGGATCTTCGTATCGGCGACAGCTTCACGGTGATCTACGACGACGTCTACCGCGACGGCGTGCGCTATGGCGAAGGCAACATCATTGCCGCCGAATTCATCAACCAGGGCACCCGCTACACCGCTTATCGCTTCAAGAAGGCCGATGGCGACTACGGTTGGTTCAGCGAGGATGGCCGGCCGATCCAGAAATCGTTCCTGCGCATCCCGGTCGACTTCACCCGCATCTCCTCGACCTTCAGCGCGGCGCGCATGCATCCGATCCTCGGTCGCATGAGGGCGCACAAAGGCGTCGACTATGCCGCACCCACCGGCACACCGATTCATGCCGCCGGTGATGGCGTGATCAA
>DASZCB010000028.1:0-8822 GCA_035943575.1 Rhodanobacter sp.
GCCGTATGGTCCTGCTCGTCCAGCCGGCAGCAGATGAAACCCACGATTACGTCTCCGTCCGTCGCCACCCATGACGGCGTCGTGCTGCCGTGCTGGAGGTGATTCACGGCCCACTCCTCGTATCCCGCGAGAATGCTGGTCGGGGAGAAAGCGGGGTTAGCGTGGTAGTGGTTCTGGTACGTAGCAAAGGTCGCGCGTACGGCCCGCTCTAGAGCGGGCCCGTCCAGAGGCGTTGCCGAACGGTAGGAGACCCCGCGATTGCCCGGTTCGCGAATATCCAGGCGATCAACCGCACAGTCGTAGTAGACCAGGGTGTCGGCGTGGATCAACTGCTCCCTGGGGCCGCGATAGGCCTGCATGGCCGCGATGTTTTCGGCGGGCGTGCGAAAAATCGCCACGTCGACCTTGTGCGGCACGATGAAATCCCACAACTGCGCGATATCCGCAGAGGCAACGTGCCCGCGGTACACCTGCAGACCAAAGCGTGCGCTTTCCAACGGGGAATGACGTAAAAGTTGACCGTACGCAGGCTTCGTCATGATCGAATGTCGTTGAATGTCGGAGCGCCTAGGCGAAACCGTTCGGTTCGCCTCGCTGGCGCGGGCCCGAACCCGAACCCGAACCCGAACCCGAACCCGAACCCGAACCCCGGAAGGGGGAGGTCTTGCCAAACCGTTCGCACATCAAAGACGTGAGAAAAGCGCAAGCGAAGAAACCCAATGGCGCGGGAGTTCCCTCGCCGTCGGACCATTCTACATGCCATTGAAGACCCCGTCAGCGAAGCCGCCCGGGGGCCGAGGCCTCGCCGCCTTCGCCGAGCGTTACAGGTTGCTTTCTAGCTCCGGGATGATCTTGAACAAATCGCCGACCAATCCGAAATCCGCAATCTCGAAGATCGGCGCTTCGCCGTCTTTGTTGATCGCCACGATGGTGCCGGCGTCCTTGATGCCGGTGAGATGCTGGATCGCGCCGGAGATGCCGATCGCCATGTACAGCTCGGGGGCGATGATCTTGCCGGTCTGGCCGACCTGCAGGTCGCTGGGCACGTAGCCGGCGTCTACCGCGGCGCGCGAGGCGCCGACGGCGGCGCCGATTCTGTCGGCGAATTTGAAGATGATGTCGAAGTTCTCTTTCGAGCCGACACCGCGGCCGCCGGAAACGACCTTGCTGGCGCTCTGCAGGTCAGGGCGATTGCTGCTGCCCTGCTTGAGTTCGACGAAGCGGGTATGTGTGGGGAGTGCCGCGTCGATGCTCAATGCCTCGATCGGCGCGCTGTTGGCGCTATTGCCCGCGGCGGCCCAGGATGCGGAACGAATCGTGGCAACCACAGTGTGGCTGGCATTGGCCTCGACTGTGATGATCGCGTTGCCCGCGTAGATCGGGCGCTTGAAGGTATGTGCGGCTTCCACACTCATCACGTCGCTGACCTGGGCTACACCGAGCAGGGCGGCGACGCGCGGGGCGACATCCTTGCCGAACGTGGTGGACGGTACAAATACGTGGCTGTAACCGATGGCGGCTTTGGCGATCTGCGGCGCCAGTATGGCGGCCAGCGGGTGCGCATTCTCGGCGCGGGCGATGGTGAGTACGCGGCGGACGCCTTCGATCCTTGCGGCCTCGGCGGCGATCGCGTCGACGCTATCGGCGAGCACCAGTACGTCGATCGTTTCGCCCTTCACGGCGATGGCGGCGCTCACCGCGCGAGCGGTGGAGGAGTTGAGTTTGCCGCCTAGATGTTCGGCGATGACCAGGATCTTGCTCATGTGTGTCTCCGAAGCTTTTTTGTTGGAGCCCACCCTGTGGGCGATACTCTTGGGTACTTGGCGAAAAGCATCGCCCACAGGGTGGGCTCCTACACAGGAATAGGGGTTACAGCAGACCTTTCTGCTTTAGCGCGGCGACCAGTTCGGCGGCGTCCTTCACCATCACACCCTTGCTGCGCTTGGCTGGGGCGGCGTACTGCGTGGTCTTCAGATGATCGTGCGCCGCGACGTCGAGCGAGCCGAACTCGATCGTGTCGATCGGCTTGGACTTCGCCTTCATGATGTCCGGCAGCTTGATGAAACGCGGTTCGTTGAGGCGCAGGTCGGTGGTGATCACGGCCGGCAGTTCCGCCTCGATCACTTCCAGGCCGGCGTCGACCTCACGAGTCACCGTGGCCTTGCCATCGGCGATCTCGACCTTGCTGGCGAAGGTGGCCTGCGGGCGATCCCACAGCGCGGCTAGCATCTGACCGGTCTGATTGGCGTCGTCATCGATCGCCTGCTTGCCGAGAATCACCAGCCCCGGCTGCTCTTTCTCAATCAGCTTGAGGAAGACGCGGGCGGCGGTCAGTGGCTGTACTGACTCGCTGGTGACCACATGGATGGCGCGGTTTGCGCCCATCGCCAGGCCGTTGCGCAGATGCGCGGTGAGGTCGGCCGGACCGATGCCGACTACGATCACCTCCGTGGCGACACCCTTCTCGCGCAAGCGCAGTGCCTCTTCCAGCGCGATATCGTCGAACGGATTGGCGGACAGCTTGACACCGTCAGTGACCACACCGCTGCCGTCGGGCTTGACCTGGATGCGCACGTTGTAATCCACGACGCGCTTGTAACCGACCAGAATTTTCATCTGCGATTCCTACCTTGTTGGCTGCCCCGTGCCGGGGTGCGAATTGCCCATTCTACCCGGCATCAAACAATCGTACGAAAAGGGTGGTTTTATGAGCGTAGAGCCCGTGGCGGATATCAGCCGCTGCGCTGTGCATAGGGATACGCTCCAGGCGCGGTTTCCGGGAGGCCGGCCACGTTGGCAGCGCTGGCCGTGCTGAAGCCGGAAGCGGCTGCAGCCAAGCTGAACATACGTTCGATGGCGTGGGCGAGGGTGCCATCGAGCTGGCCGGCCTCGGCTTCGAACTCCGCCACTTCCAGATGGGCATCCAGCAGCAGGCGCAGCGCTGCCGGGCGCAACCAGAACATGCTGCCGGCGATGAAGCTATCGTGTTGTTCCGCCTGGGGCGCCGCGATGCCGAGGCGACAGGTGAGGTAGTCGACGTTGGCCTGGTTGGCGCCCCAGTATTGTTCAACCGGTTGCCGGTGCCCTTCGGCATGGACCAGGCCAAGGCCGGCATCGTCGCGGAATGCCGCCAGGATGTGCTCGGCGCGTTCCGGCGCGAGCAGCTTGTCGAGCAGTTCGCGGCGCCAGATCTCGCCGTCCTCGCGATGGGTGGAGCGTTTGCCGTGCAGCTTCAATACGGTCGTCACGCCTTCGTCGAGCAGGCGATTGGCGACATGCAGAAACGGAAGGATGTCGCGGCCGCGGTTTTCGAACACGTCGATCTCGGCGTCGAGACCCAACTGCGCCACCCGCTCACGTACCGGCTGTTCGCGCTCGTCGGCGGTGGTGATGATGATGCGCCAGTCGATGCCACTGGCGCGCAGTGCCGCGACGAGTTCATCCAACAGATCGGGATACCAGATATGGATCACCGCACACGGGCGCGTGTCTGCAACGGGCGTGGGATGCAGTGCTGCACGAGTGGCTTCAAGCCAGGCGTGACCGAGTCGGGTGTCCGGTTCCAGCACGGCGCCTTCGGCCCATTCGTTCCAGGCATTGATGAACACCATGGGCTGCGCGGGTAAACGCTGTCGCGCTGTGGCGATGGCCTGACGCAGCCAATCGCGGTATCCGCGTGGCGATGCATAGGCGAACACGCGACCGCGGCCACTGCGCCGCGGCTCGTTGTCCCAGCTCGGATTGACGCCCGGGTAGCGCGAATACGCGGGATCGGATTCCGCCATGGACTGGCGGGCCATCTCGCGCCAGTCATGCACATCGCCGCGGTAGTCCGGGTTGAGTAGTTGCTGGCGGGAGGTGATCGGTGCAGGCGTGGTGTTGTTCGGCGGAAATTCCACGGCGGCATCGAAGGCGATGTCACGTGGATCGACACGATCGAAGCTCTGCACATAAACCAGAGAGATCTCGCCGATGCCGTTCGTACCGCACCATTCGCGCCAGCGCTGCGCGGTGGCCTTCGGTTCTGGCAGCAGGCCAGGGCGGTAGACCAGCAATAGTGGTTTGCCATCCACACGCAGATAACGCGGATCGCGCAGGTAGCGCGAGACATATTCGATGAACGCGAGATCATCCGCAGGATCGTGCTGCTGGCTGATCAGGATGTCGTCGGCGCGACCATCCCAACGGCGCGACCAGTTCTCGTTGGCCCAGCACAGACATAGCGGCAGGTCGAGCGTGGGATCGGCCAGCCATTGCTGCAGTGGCTGTTCCAGCAACGTCTTGCCGGCGAACCAGTAGAAATAGCTGCAGAACGCGCCAATGCCGTATTCGCGCGCCAGCTGCATCTGCTGGCGCATGACATCGGGCAGGCGCAGATCGTAGAAGCCCAGTTCGCCGGGCAGGCGCGGCTGGACATGACCTACGAATTGCGGCAGCGCACGCGCCACGTTGTGCCATTCGGTGAAGCCCTCACCCCACCATGCATCGTTCTCCGGGATCGGGTGGAACTGCGGCAGATAGAACGCCACCAGCGTGGCCGGCAGCGGCGCCGGCAACGCACCTGCGCGCTGGGGTATATAGCCAATCGCGCGCCCTGCGGCGTGGACACGCGGTCGGCGCTCAACATGCGATGAATTACCGACCTGGCCGCGCGGACCCGACGGCAGCAGGTACGCGTGCCGCTCCAGAAAGCGCTGACGCAGCTGGTCGCGCGTGGCGAGCGGCATCGGGGTCAGCCGGAATCCGATGCGCAACACGGCGAACAGGTAGCGTTTGGCGAAGTCGCGAAGTGACATGGCGCTCTATCGGTGGTGATGCCGGAGCATCGCGGTTGGCATGACGACGGTCAATCCAGCACGCGATGCAGGACCGCGGCGGCTGCCGCTACGGAAAAATGCTGCCGGACATTGTCTAGACCGTGCCCGGACAGCTGTCGCCAGAGAGCTTTATCGCGCTGAAGACGAAGAACGGCGTTCACGAAGGCGGCGGTATCGTCCGCCACCATTACGTCCACGCCGTCGTGCAACTGCATGCCCTCCACCGCGATCGTGGTGGCGATCACTGGCACGCCATGGCTCATCGACATGTTGATCTTGCCCTTCACGCCAGCGCCAAAGCGCAGTGGCGCCAGCGAGGCAAGGCAGTTGTCCAGCCACGGCGCCAGGTCCGCCACGCGGCCGTGCAGTTCGAGGCCCGGCGTGGTCAGCTCATGCCGCACAGCGTCCGGAAGATCGCCGAGCACGTGCATGCGGATGTCGGGTAGCGCTTCGCGCAACTGCGGCAGAATCTCGCTGGCGATCCAGCGGATCGCGTCGCTGTTTGGTGGATGACCGTAACCACCGATGAAGACCAGGTCCTTGCGCCCTGCGTGCGGATGCCGACAGCCGTGCACATCGTGGATGTTGGACAACAGCTCCACCCGAGCTTGCGGCAACAACTGCGCCAGTAGGGCCTGCTCGTGCGGACTGACCACGAAGGTGACATCGCATTGCTTGATCAGGGCGAGTTCGCTGCGTCGCGAAGCCTCGGCCTGACGGGCGAGTGTTGTGCTGCTGCCCAGTTCGGCGGCGCGCTGTTCGCGCAGGAAATGCAGATCCACGGTGTCGAACAACAACTTCGCCTGTGGCGCGTGGCGACGCACCAGTTCGGCGTACTGGCCAGCTACCGTATGCCTGCACAAGATCACGGCATGCAGTTCGCGACCGTGCCGTTGCAGCCAGCGCGGCAATGCCGGCACCAGCGGTCGGCTCAACACTTCGCAGCCGAGCGCGCCGAGCGCGGCGATCTCGCGGTTGCTGGCGTGACCATCATCCGGCAGGAAGCAGGTGTTCCAGCCCTGTTCGTCAAGTAGGCGAAGAATGGCGCACAGGCGCAACGAACCCGAATCGCGTGCCGGTTCCGGCGTCATGGTATCCACCACCAGCACACGGCCACGCGTTCGCCAGTGGACGGCGCGTTGCAGCGGCGTGCCAGGAGCGGGTTGCGCAGAAAGTTCGGACGTCCATTTGTCGACGAACTTCGCCTGATTGATCGGCTGGTACCGTTTCATGCCGCTGTCGAGGTCGGTGCCTGCACTGATGCCTTCGCAGTGGATGACGGTACTGGTCGGTTCGTAGTAAACGCGCAGACCGAGTTGTCGCACCGCAAAAGCCAGGTCGGCGTCTTCGTAATAGGCCGGCGCATAACGCATGTCGAAGCCACCGATACGCTGGAACACCTCGCGGCGAATCAGCAGCGAAGCGCCGGAGACGTAGTCGGTCTCGCGGCGGAAACGAAAGGCGGACGCATCGCGTGGCTCGAAGCGGCCGGTGGTCCAGCAACTGCCGTCGGCAAACACCAATCCACCTGCTTCCTGCAGGCGGCCGTCCGGATAGACCAGTCTGCTGCCGGCAATGCCGCAGTCGGCGCGTTCGGCGAAGCAGCGCAGTAAGGCATTCAGCCAGTTGGATGTCACCTGGGTATCGTTGTTGAGGAACAGCAGAAACTCGCCGCGAGCTGCGGCCGCGCCGGCATTGCAGCTGCCGATGAAACCGAGGTTGCGCTCATTGCGCAGCAACCGCAGGCCGGCGACTTGCGCCAGTACGGTGGCACTGTCGTCGGGCGAGGCATCGTCCACCACGATCACTTCGAACGGCGCTTGCGCACTATGTCGTGCCAGCGAGCGCAGGCAGGCGAGGGTATGGGCGAGCTTGCCGTGGATCGGAATGACGATGGAAACCCGCGGCTCGTCAGCTACCGGCAGTGCAAAGGGTGCAAACGCCTCGTCCAGCGGTAGCAGCGACAGGTCTTCGTCGAGCTCAGGTCGTGACTGGAACTCCTGCCGCATTCGCGCCAGCGTGCCGCGCCAGCCACGCAGCGCAAAGCTGCCACGGGTACGTTGCAACAGGTAACCGAAGCGCTTCAGTCGCCATGGCAGATTGCCTATCAGCGGATTGCCCTCAGCAGCATCACAGATTCTGATAATTCGGCCCCGAGCCGCCTTCCGGCGTGACCCAGGTGATGATCTCGTACGGGTCCTTGATGTCGCAGGTCTTGCAGTGGACGCAGTTCGCCGCGTTGATCTGCAGGCGCTTGGCGGCACCGTCATCGACGATTTCGTAGACGTTGGCCGGGCAGAAGCGGGTGCACGGATTGCCGTATTCGGTGGTGCACTGGTCGATGCAGATGCTGGTATCGGCCACGTGCAGGTGGATCGGCTGATCCTCGTCGTGTTCGGTGGCGGCGAAGTAGACGCCAGCGAGGCGGTCGCGCGGGGCCAGCGTACGCGGCGCGTAGTCGCGCTTCGGCTCTTCCTGCGCGCCGAGCTTGTGCAGCGACGACCAGTCGGCCTTGTTCTTCAGCGTCCAGGGGGAAGCGCCGCCGGTGACGGTTTCCCATGCCGCATTCAACATGCCGAACCACAGGCCCTTCTTGAAGGCCGGCTTGATGTTGCGGACTTTTTTCAGTTCCGCCATCACGTCCGAGCCGCGCAGCTTGGCGTCGAATCCGGCCGGGTTCAGCTCGTTCGCGACCAGATGCTCTGCGGCGAGCATGCCGCTCTTGATCGCCTGGTGCGTGCCTTTCACCTTCGGCACGTTGAGCAGGCCGGCGGTGTCGCCGATCAGCAATGCGCCAGGCATCTCGGTCTTCGGCAGCGACTGATAGCCGCCGGTGACGATCGCACGCGCGCCGGCCGAGAGAATGGTGCCGCCATCCAGCAGCGGTTTCATCATCGGGTGGTTCTTCCATTGCTGGAACGCCTCCCACGGCTGATAGTTCGGGTCGCTGTAGTCGAGCCCGCTGACGTAGCCGAGCGCCACCCGGTCCTGATCCAGGTGATACAGGAAGCTGCCGCCATAAGTATGTGTGTCGGCCGGCCAGCCAAAGCTGTGCACGATCTTGCCGGGCGTCACGCGCCCCGGCGGCAGCTGCCACAGCTCCTTGATGCCGATCGAGTAACCCTGCGGATCGCTGTCCGCATCGAGCTTGAAACGCTTGATCAGCTGCTTGGTCAGGCTGCCGCGGGCGCCTTCGGCGAGCACGGTGACCTTGGCCTTGATGTCGATGCCTTCGGTGTAGCCGGGCTTGTGCGTGCCGTCCTTCGCCACGCCCATGTCGCCGATGCGCACGCCGGCGACCGAGCCGTCCTCGTTATAGATGGTGTCAGCGGCGGCGAAGCCGGGGAACACATCCACGCCCAGCGCCTCGGCCTGCGGCGCCAGCCAGGCGCACATCGCGCCGAGCGAGACGATGAAGTTGCCGTGGTTCTTCATCCCCGGCGGGACCATGATCTTGCGCCCGCTGCTCTTGCTGAGAAGCCAGAACTCGTCCTCGCCGGCCGGCACGCAGATCGGCGGCGGGTTGTCGCGCCAGCCCGGCAGCAGCGCATCCAGAGGCTGCGGCTCGATCACCGCGCCGGACAGGATCTGTGCGCCGATGATCGAAGCTTTCTCGATCACGCACACCGACACTTCAGGCTGCAGCTGCTTGAGACGGATGGCGAACGACAGACCGGCCGGGCCGGCGCCGACGACGACGACGTCGTATTCCATGGTTTCGCGTTCGCTCATGGCGGACTCCATCGTGCGGGTGGGCGGTTGCCGCGCATGGCGGCGGGGATCAGGTCGTCATTGTCCGGTTTCGCGTGCTGCGCGGCAACGCGTGCTGCGCCACCGCTTGCAATCGTTTCGCCAGACGCGACGATAATCGGAACATATTTGAAGGAGTGTCCATGAATTCGATGCCGCCGATCGCCGATCTGGACCTGCGCCGGGCCTCGCTGTGCCAGTTGCTGCACTGGCTGGCGGTTGGCCGGGTGCAGCCGCAGGCGCTGGCCGATGCCT
>DASZCB010000029.1:0-10233 GCA_035943575.1 Rhodanobacter sp.
CCTGCTCGCACGTACCGAAGTTCACCGTGGTGATCGGCGGCAGCTTCGGCGCCGGCAATTACGCGATGTGCGGCCGTGCCTACGGCGCACGTTTTCTATGGATGTGGCCCAACGCGCGCATCAGCGTGATGGGCGGCGAGCAGGCCGCGTCAGTGCTCGCCACGGTCAAGCGCGATGGCATCGAAGCCGCAGGCAAGAGCTGGAGCGCCGAAGAGGAAGAGGCGTTCAAGGCACCGATCCGCGACCAGTACGAACGCCAAGGCCATCCCTACTACGCCAGCGCGCGGCTGTGGGACGACGGCATCATCGACCCGGTCGACACCCGCCGTGTGCTCGGCCTGGCAATATCCGCCTCGCTCAATGCGCCGATCGAGCCGCAGCGCTACGGTGTGTTCCGCATGTAACCGGATGGCAAGTGTCGGCCACGTTTGCCGACACTTGTGCTTCAGCCTTTCGGCTCTTCACCGCGCATCCGCACGTCGTTCGGCAGCATGTCGACGCGCTCCACGCTGACCTCGCGCTGCGACTCGAAGAAGCGTTGCACCTGCTGGCATACGGGCATGGTGTTTTCACGGGCGATCGCCGAGACCAGGAACCATGGCTGGGTCCAGCCGAGTTCGGCAATGATCTTTTCCGCGACTGCCGTACGTTCGTCCTCCGCCAGCATGTCGGACTTGTTCAACACGAGCCAGCGCGGGCGCTCCAGCAACTCCGGGTTGAACTTCTCCAGCTCCAGCTCGATCGCGCGCACTTGCGCGGCCACATCGGAGCCGTCGATCGGCGCGATATCGACCAGGTGCAGCAGCAGGCTGGTACGCGCCACGTGACGCAGGAACTGGATACCCAGTCCGGCGCCTTCGGAAGCACCCTCGATCAGGCCCGGAATGTCGGCGATCACGAAACTCTGGTCGGTGCCCAGGCTGACCACGCCCAGATTCGGAACCAGTGTGGTGAACGGGTAATCCGCCACCCGCGGGGTGGCCGCGGAAACTGCGCGAATGAAAGTGGACTTGCCTACATTCGGAAAACCGAGCAGACCGACGTCGGCCAACAGGCGCAGTTCAAGCTTCAGCTCGCGCGCGTCACCTGGTGTACCCGGTGTGGCCTTGCGCGGTGCGCGGTTCACCGACGTCTTGAAATGGATATTGCCCAGACCGCCCTTGCCGCCCTGAGCCACCAGCATGCGCTGACCATGACCGGTGAGGTCGCCGATCACCTCGTCGGTATCGACATTGGTGATCATGGTGCCGACCGGCACGCGGATCGTGGTGTCCTCACCGCCCTTGCCGTACATCTGGCTACCCATGCCGTTCTGTCCACGCTGCGCCTTGAAGCTGCGCTGGTGGCGGAAATCGACCAGCGTGTTCAGACCTTCGTCGGCGACCAGCCAGACCGAGCCGCCATAGCCACCATCACCGCCGTCGGGGCCACCGAACGGAATGAACTTCTCGCGGCGAAAGCTGATGCAGCCATTGCCGCCATCACCGGCCTGCACTTTGATATTGGCTTCGTCGACGAATTTCATTGGAGGACCGGGAATGGGGAGTGGAAATCGGAAGAGCGGGTAATCGGGTCATGGTACGGGACTTGCGCAGCCCCGGCTTCACCATTCCCGATTCCCTGCCAGGAACGACAAACCGGCAGGACTGCCGATTTGCGCGGCGCAGCCGCCCGGAGGGTTTCGGCACAAGGATGTGCCGAAACGAAAAGCCCCGCCGAAGCGGGGCCTTCGCTATCGCATCGCGAAAGGCTTACGCCTGCACGACGTCGACGAAACGGCGGTTCTTGTCGCCGCGGATCTTGAACTCGACCTTGCCGTCGATCAGCGCGAACAGCGTGTGGTCGCGACCCAGACCGACGCCGACGCCCGGATGGAACTGGGTGCCGCGCTGACGCACGATGATGTTGCCGGCTTCGATGGCCTGGCCGCCGTAGATCTTCACGCCCAGGTATTTCGGGTTCGAATCGCGACCGTTGCGGCTGGAACCTACGCCTTTTTTATGTGCCATGACTCAATGCTCCAGTTGCTCAGGCGTTGATGCCCGTGATCTCGATTTCGGTGAAATGCTGACGATGACCCTGCTGACGCTTGTAGTGCTTGCGGCGGCGGAATTTGATGATGCGGATCTTGTCGGCACGGCCGTGCTTGCGGACGGTGGCGCTGACGGTGGCGCCGTCCACGGTCGGCGCACCGACAGTGATCGATTCGCCGGAGCCGACCAGCAATACCTGGTCGAAGCTCACGGTGGCGCCTTCTTCGGCGGTCAACAGCTCCACGCGCAGCACGTCGCCCTGCTGCACACGGTACTGCTTGCCACCGGTCTTGATGACTGCGTAACTCATGGGAATGCCCTTCTGTCGTTATTCTCTTGGGTATCGCCATGACCAATTCAGGTCTGGCGAACCGCGGATTATAACGACGTGCCTGCGTGCTGGTCAAATACTGACCACGCCGAATCTGCTGCCCGGCCCGAACAGCCGTCAGCAAGGGTCTGCGACTTCAGTGGCCAGACTTCAGCGCAGGCTGCGGCGCGGTAACTGTCGGGCTGGCCGGGCAACGTCCCTGGGTGTCCAGCGTGCCCTTCTGCTGCAGCTGCTTGATCATCACCTGACCACGCTCGCCACCCCACTGCTGGCCTGCCTTCATGGCTTCGGCCATGGTCAGCGGCATCTGAGTGAGTGCCTTCTGGCCCAGCGGCGACTGGTAGAACTTCAGCAGGCCGGCCACATCGTCGGCGGTGAAATGGCTCTGGTAGGCCGGCACCATGCGGCTCAGCAGCTCCTGGCTGCCGTTGGCGTCGATGAAACCCTGCCAATAGGAAGCCGGTACGCACGGCACCGCCTGCCCCATCACGTCCGCCATCTGCGAATTCATCCGGCCAAACATCTGGCTCATGTGCATCACCTCGAACAGCTGGCGCACCTGCTGTTCGCTCGGCTGTGCCGCCGCAGCCTGGCCAGTCGTACCGAAGGCCAGCGCGACACTTGCCGCGATCCCGATCCATTTATGCATAGCGATCTCCCATCAAGCCCATCGGTGACCGCCGTGAAGGCCGGCAAACTCCCATTTAGCCATAGCCGTCGCAGCAAGGGAAACCGCCGCGTTGCGGATCCAGCCAGTTTGTTTCAATGAACTATCGAAACTCCTTGGTATAGTAAAGGTTCCCCCCCATATCTCGGCGCTATGGACACCATACGCATCCGCGGCGCACGCACGCACAATCTCAAGAACATCGACCTCGACCTGCCACGCGACAAACTGATCGTGATCACCGGCCTGTCCGGCTCCGGCAAGTCCTCGCTAGCGTTCGACACAATCTACGCCGAAGGCCAGCGCCGCTATGTCGAATCGCTGTCGGCGTATGCGCGGCAGTTCCTGTCGATCATGGAAAAACCCGACGTCGACCACATCGAAGGTCTGTCGCCGGCGATCTCGATCGAGCAGAAATCCACCTCGCACAACCCGCGCTCCACCGTCGGCACGATCACCGAGGTGTACGACTACCTGCGCCTGCTGTACGCACGCGTCGGCACGCCGCGTTGTCCCGACCACGGCACTCCGTTGGAGGCGCAGACGGTCAGCCAGATGGTCGATGCGACTATGGCGCTGGATACTGAGAAACGCTTCATGCTGCTGGCGCCGGTGATCCGCGAACGCAAGGGCGAGCATGTGCAGGTATTCGACCAGTTGCGTGCGCAGGGCTTCGTGCGTGCCCGCGTCGACGGTAACGTATTCGATCTGGATGCCGTGCCGCCCCTGACGCTGCGCCAGAAGCACACCATCGAAGTGGTGATCGACCGCTTCCGCCCGCGCGACGACATCAAGCAGCGCCTGGCCGAATCGTTCGAAACTGCGCTGCGACTGGGCGATGGGCTGGTGATCCTGGCAAACATGGATGGTGGGCCCGAACAGCTGCTGTCCTCACGCTATTCCTGCCCGGTGTGCGACTACTCGCTGCCGGAGCTGGAACCGCGACTGTTCTCGTTCAACTCGCCGGTCGGTGCCTGTCCGTCGTGCGACGGCCTTGGCGTGACCCAGGTGTTCGATGCGGCACGAGTGGTCGGTCATCCCGAACTGCCGTTGTCCGGCGGCGCCGTGCGTGGCTGGGATCGCCGCAACGCGCACTACTTTCAGCTGATCCTGTCGCTGGCGGCGCACTACGGTTTCGACGTGGACGCGCCGTGGCACAAGCTTCCTGCGAACGTCCAGAAGGCCATCCTGTTCGGCAGCGGCAAGGACAAGATCGCGTTCCGCTACATCACCGAGCGCGGCGGCAAAGTCACCCGCGAGCATCCGTTCGAGGGCATCCTGCCGAATCTGGAACGGCGCTACAAGGAAACCGAATCCTCCGCTGTGCGCGAGGAGTTGGCGAAATACATCAGCGACCAGCCCTGCCCCACTTGCGAAGGACAGCGGCTGAATCGCTCGGCGCGCAACGTGTTCGTCGCCGATCACGCACTGCCTTCGCTGACTCACCGATCGATCGACGACGCATTGGCGTTCTTCGCCGATCTCAAGCTGCCCGGCTGGCGCGGCGAGATCGCGGTGAAGATCGTCAAGGAGATCCGCGAGCGGCTGACTTTCCTCAATGACGTCGGCCTGAACTACCTCACTCTGGATCGGCAGGCGGACTCGCTCTCCGGCGGCGAAGCACAGCGCATCCGGCTTGCTTCGCAGATCGGCGCCGGTCTGGTCGGCGTGATGTACGTGCTGGACGAACCCTCGATCGGCCTGCATCAACGCGACAACGAACGCCTGCTCGGCACGCTCACGCGCCTGCGTGACCTCGGCAACACGGTGATCGTGGTCGAACACGACGAGGACGCGATCCGCATGGCCGACCACGTGCTCGACATCGGCCCCGGCGCCGGCGTGCATGGCGGCGAAATCGTGGCGCAGGGCACGGTGCAGGACATGCTCGATTCGCCGCGCTCGGTCACCGGCCAGTTCCTGTCCGGCGCACGTGCGATCGAAGTGCCGAAGGAACGCCGCCAGCCGATCGACGATGATTCATGGCTGCATCTGAAAGGTGCCAGCGGCAACAACCTGAAGCATGTCGACCTGGCGATTCCGGCCGGCCTGTTCACTTGCATTACCGGCGTTTCCGGTTCGGGCAAGTCCACGCTGATTAACGACACGCTGTTCCGCATCGCCGCCACCGAATTGAGCGGCGCCGGCACCCAGCCGGCACCGTACAAATCCATCGATGGCATGGAACTATTCGACAAGGTGGTCGACATCGACCAGTCGCCGATCGGCCGCACGCCACGTTCCAACCCGGCCACCTACACCGGCCTGTTCACTCCGTTGCGCGAGATGTATGCGCAGGTACCCGAAGCGCGTGCGCGCGGCTATACGCCGGGCCGTTTCAGCTTCAACGTGCGCGGCGGCCGCTGCGAAGCCTGCGAAGGCGACGGCATGATCAAGGTGGAGATGCATTTCCTGCCGGACGTCTATGTGCCATGCGACGTCTGCCATGGCAAGCGCTACAACCGCGAGACGCTGGAGATCCTGTACAAGGGCCATACCATCGCCGACGTGCTCGGCATGACGGTGGAAGATGCGCTGAAGCTGTTCGAGAACGTGCCGACCATCGCACGCAAACTCGACACCCTGCGCGCCGTCGGCCTCGACTACATCAAGCTCGGCCAGAGCGCGACCACACTGTCCGGTGGCGAGGCGCAGCGCGTGAAGCTGTCGAAGGAACTGTCCAAGCGCGACACCGGCCGCACGCTATACATCCTCGACGAGCCGACCACTGGCCTGCATTTTCACGACATCGAGCAATTGCTCGACGTGCTCCACCAGCTGGTCGACCAGGGCAATACGGTGGTGGTGATCGAACACAACCTCGACGTGATCAAGACCGCCGACTGGGTCGTCGATCTCGGCCCCGAAGGCGGCGGCGGCGGTGGTCGCATCCTGGTCGCCGGCACGCCGGAAACCGTGGCTGCCAGCGCCGAATCACACACCGGGCATTTCCTCGCGCCGCACCTGAAACCGGCCAAGCCGAAAAAGGCGGGCGCCGCAAAACGCGTCAAGGCCGCGGCCAAGCACATCGCCTTCGCCGACAAGTACAAGCCCGTGCCACGGAAGAAGCGTTCATGAGTCCGCGCAAGTCCACTCCACAAAACAAGACTGCCGACGATCCGGTATCACACGATGCCGGCGCGGCCACCCCGACTGAAATCGGCGTGCCGCTGTTCGTCGCCTCGCTCGGTGTGCGCTGGCGCGATCTGGATGCGTTCAATCACGTCAACAACTCCAACTTCCTCACCTATCTGGAAGAGGCGCGGTTGCAATGGCTGCAGGACGTGCGCGACTGGTTCAGCGAGGACTCGATGCCGGTACTGGCCGCCAGCGAACTGCAGTATCGGCGCCCGATCGAATGGCCTGCCTCGCTGCACATCGAATTGCGCTGCGCCCGGCTGGGCACCAGCTCAATGACGATTGCCCATCGCATCGTCGATGCCGCCGACCCGAGCCGCCTGTACAGCGACGGCCACGTGGTAATGGTGTGGATGAACCCCGCCACGGGCAAACCGGTATCGCTGCCCGCGACGATCCGCGCCGCGGCGGCACAAGCAAGCGACTGAAGTTGATCGCGGGGCGACGACTCATCCGCACGCAGTGATGCATTCGACGCACGCTATTCACGTAGCGTGGCTATGATGGCGGTTCCGGTTCTCACGATGGAATGCGCCCGATGACGACAGCACATCGCACCGCCCTCACGCTTGCCGCTGCCTGCATGGCCGCCCTGATTGGCTCGCCTGCGGCACATGCCACCGACACCACCGAGCTCACCCTGTATCGCAGCGACAGTGCCGCGCTGTATGCCAGCAACGGCGGCGGCAACATCGATGACGGCTATGCGGTGGTGCGCGAACAGCGTGCGCTGACGCTGATCGCGGGCACGCACGACGTGGTGATCGGCGGCCTGCCCGGCTTCCTCGATCCCGAAGCGCTCGCGCTCGGTTTTCCCGATGGCAACGCCAAGGTGATCTCGCAACGGCTGCTACTGGCGCAGGGTGCGAGCGCGGCATTGACCGGATTGACCGGTCACACGGTGGACGTCCTCGGCGCCGGCGGTCTGTCGCTGGCCAGCGGTACGCTGGTGCGCGCGGGCGATGGTCTGCTGGTGCACGACAACAACGGCAACACCACCCTGGTCAGCAACTATGCCGCCGTACGCACCACCGGCGCCGATTTTCCGACCGGCTCCAGCCTGAGTCTGCGCGTAGATGCCACACGCGCCGGCTCGACCAACGCCGTACTCAGCTATCCCACCTCCGGCCTCGGCTGGCGTGCCGCTTATGTGGCGACGCTGAAACCAGGGGCGGCCTGCCGCATGCAGTTCGAATCGCGCGCCAGCATCGCCAACCGCAGCGGCCGCGACTGGCGCGATGCGCAGCTCACACTGATCGCAGGCGAACCGAACATGGCCAAGGCCTCGGCGCCGCACCCGATGATGGCGACGGCGCGCGGCTACAGCGCCCAGGCGGCGCCTGCCATGCCGCAGCAGGACAGCATCGGCGACTATCGCAGCTATACCCTGCCGACAGCGGTCGACCTGCCCGACGGCAGCGTCAGCCAGGTGCTGCTGTATGCGAGCCGCGCGCTGGATTGCGAGCGCACTGCACTGTACGAGAACGGCAACAGCTACCAGCCGCAGCAGCCGATGCTGAACCGTGACTACAACCAGGGTGGCGGCAGCACCATCATCAGTACGCTGAAGTTGCAGGCGTTCGACAGCCTGCCGGCCGGCTATCTGCGCGTGCTCACCGCCGATCGTCACGGCACGCCGCAATTCATCGGCGAAGGTCGTATCAACGACACACCGAAAGGCAGCGACGCAACGATCACGCTGGGCACCGCGTTCGACCTGCGCGCCGAACGCACGCGTACCAGCTTCAACGCGGACAAGGCCGGCCACACGCTGGACGAAGCGTTCCGCATCAGCCTCAGCAACGCCAGCGACAGCGCCCGCACGGTAACCGTGCGCGAGCACCCCTCGCGCTGGCGGCAGTGGGCGCTGGTTTCATCCAGCAGCAAGCCCAGCCAGCAGACGCCGGACACGCTGGAGTTTCGCGTGGAGGTGCCAGCCAACGGCGACGCCACGCTGGACTATGCCGTGCGCTACAGCTGGACCGCCGCCGACAATCCTCAACCGTAAATCATCCGAGCCGGAGTTCCCCATGCTCAACATCACCAACCATGACAACGGCATCCGCGAGATCCAGCTGGCCCGCCCGCCGGTCAACGCGCTGAACTTGGAGCTGCTGCGCGCATTGCATGCTGCCATCGATGACAGCGTGCGCGAAGGTGTCCGCGGCATCGTGCTGTCCGGCGCACAAGGGTTGTTCTCCGCCGGCGTCGACGTGCCGGCGCTGCTGGCGCGCGACCGTGCTGGTGTACTTGAATACTGGCGCGAATTTTTCTCGCTGTGCGGCACTCTGGCCCGCGCACCGATTCCACTGGTCGCAGCGATCACCGGCCACAGCCCGGCCGGTGGCGCGGTGCTGGCGTTGTTCTGCGACTACCGTGTGATGGCCGAAGGCCCGTATCGGATCGGCTTGAACGAAGTGCAGGTGGGGCTGATCGTGCCCGAGGCGATCCAGCTTGCGCTACGCCGCGTGGTCGGCACCTACCGCGCCGAACGGTTGCTGGTCTCCGGTGCCATGATCGATGCCGCCGATGCACTGGCCTGCGGTTTTGTCGATGAGCTCACCGGCGTCGATCAGGTCACGACGCGCGCGCTGCACTGGTTGGGCGAACTGCTGGCGCTGCCGGCACACGCGATGCTTGCCACCCGCACACTGGCCCGTGCCGATCTCGCCGCGGCCTACGCCGATCTGGATGCGCTACCGTTGGACGATTTCGTCGACGCGTTCTTCCATCCGCAGACACAAGCGGTGTTGCAGCAGCTGGTGGCGCGACTCAAGAACAAAGGTTGACTCACAACGCGCAGAAGCCAGATCAGCCCTTGGCCACCGGCCGCGCCGGGTCGCTGACCCAGCCGCTCCACGATGGTGCGTACAGCCGTGAGCCGTGCAGCCCGGCATGCTCCATCGCCAACAGATTGTGGCAGGCAGTCACGCCGGAGCCGCACATGTGCACCACCTGCGACGGTGCGGTCGAACCCAGTACTGCGATGAATTCGTCGCGCAGTTGCGCAGCTGGTTTGAACCGACCGTCGCTGCCGAGGTTGTCGGCGAACGGACGGTTCAACGCGCCGGGAACATGCCCGCCGACCCGATCCAGCGGCTCGACATCACCGCGATAACGCGGTGCCGCACGGGCATCCAGCAACTGACCGGCTGCGCCGTCCAGCAGCGCCGCGTGATCGAGCAGCAGCTGGTTCGCGTCGTAGCGCAGCGAGACTCGGGTGGCTGTTCGCGTGGCAGCCGCGCCGGATTCGAACGGCAGGCCCGCAGCCAGCCATGCCGCATAGCCACCATCCAGAACCGCTGCCTGTTGTACGCCGACTAGCCGCAGCAGCCACCACAGCCGCGCCGCGGCCAGCGCGCCACTACCCGCGTCATAGCTCACCACTTGCATCCCCGCCTGCCAGCCCCAGCGCGACAGCAACGCGTTGAACGCCGGCTCCAGCGGCAGCGGGTGCCGTCCCAGACCTTCCGGCTGGCGCGACAGGTCGGACAAGTCGTGATCAAGGCTGGCGAACACGGCGCCGGGAATGTGGCCGTCAAGATAGTCGCGACTGCCCTTGTCCGGATCGGCCAGATCGAAACGGCAATCAACGATAAGTATTTCCTGCAGTGGCAATGCGGCAAGTTCGGTCGCGTCGATCAAGGTGGTTTTCAGCGTCATGTCCGTCCCATCCTCTGCAGCAGGTTGAACAGCATCGCGGCGGTGGCGCCCCAGATGCGATGGCCGCCGTGGATGAATTCCACCATCGGCCGTTGATGACCGCGGAACTCCATCGTATAGCGGCGCAAGTTGGCCGGCTCCAGCAGGAATGCCAACGGTACCTCGAACACTTCGGCCACCTCGTCCGGCGCCGGATACAGCTGCGCTTCGGCGGCGATTTTCGCCACCACCGGCGTGATACAGAAACCGCTGATCGTCTCGAAGCAATCCAGATAGCCCAGCGGGGTCACCAGCGCGCGGTCGAGACCGATCTCCTCTGCGCTTTCGCGCAATGCGGTGGTCAACGCATCGCCATCGGCCGGATCGGTGCGACCGCCGGGAAACGCCACCTGTCCGGCGTG
>DASZCB010000030.1:0-1592 GCA_035943575.1 Rhodanobacter sp.
CGGCATCGCTTCACCCGCGGGATACATGGCGAAACGAAAACTGTAAAGCCCCCATAAAACCAGATAGGCTGTCCCGAAGATCGCGAGCATCTTTAGCGGCGTCTGCAACATCTCGGGTCGAGTTGGAAGGCGCCTGAACCGTGTCCGAAGCAGCCAGTCCCCCACTGCGAGCAGTATCAGCAGAGGCGGCAGGACAAGCATCGAATGCTTCGTTCCAAGCGCAAGTCCCAGCACAAGTCCGCAAGCCAGCGCACGACCCCACGTCCGGCGCACGGCGAAGCGATAGAAGAGGTAAATGGAGGCGAAAAACGCGCATGCGCCTCCCATGTCCGTCGTCACGAACGGTGCATTCGTCAGCACCGTAGGATCGAACACGAAGAGCGTCATCGCCAGTAACCCGGCGGTTGCGCCAAACATCTCACGACCGGCAACAAACAGCAACATGGCAAGCATGAGGCCAAAAACCAGCACCGCCATGTGGGTACGGAACAACAGAGTGTCAGCCGTGTAGCGGCCGCCTTCCCGAGGTCCGTTGCCAAACAGAAGTGCATGGCCGTCGTAGTACGCCTCGGACTTGAAGTATCGTCCCTCACGCTCGGGAACTTTCAATTGCAGTCCAAGCAGAGGCAAGGTCGCAATCAGCTTTACCAGCGGCGGATGCTCAGGATTCAAACTGTATTCGCCATGCTTCCAATTCATATAACCGGCGTAGATATGATCGCCTTCGTCCCAGCTGGCGGACTCGTGTTGCGTGGAGAATGCCACTTCGGCGACCATGATCAACAGAAGCAGGCATGCACTTGCAGGCGCGCGGAAGCGTTTGACCGACTGCACGAACCGCATCGCTGAAGCCATCGAAACACACTAACAGGTTAGTGACACGTATCGCGTCACGCGCACAGGCAAACTCTTCACTCTATGACAGGGAGCGCGCAAGTCTCAAGATGAATGAGCTGCGAATTATTTCGCGGCCTGCACGCTGCCCTGCTCCTCCAGCGTACGAAACGCAGCCTCTGCCCGGCGTGTGATCGCGTCCGCCGGCTGCTCGCGGTCGCCCGCCACATCCAGGATGCCCGGCGTCGCAGCCGGCAGCGGTGCCAGCGCCGCCGCCACCGCAGGCCAGTCGATCGCGCCCTCACCGGGCCACAGATGCTCGTCCTTCATGTCGGCCGAGTCGCTGAACGCCCCATGATTGTCGTGCAGGTGCACCTGCGCAATCCTCGCACCCAGCAGCGTCACCGCCGACTCCACCCAGGGCGACGCCGCACGCACCGCCTGCTCTTCCGCACGCCCCGCCACAGCCGCGTCCTGCGCCAGGTGCAGATGCCCGACATCCAGCGACACGCCCACCGAATCGAAATGTCCCGCCTTCACGATGTAGAGCAGATGCTCCGGCGTAGTCACCTCGTTCTCGCCGTTCGCAAGCAGCAGCCGCACCCCCAGCGGCGCCGCGAACGCCTTCAGGTGCTCGATCGCCGTCAGCGAGTGCTCAATCGCAGCCTCATCCCACGCCGAATGATTCAAACCCAGCGAGATCACAGCCGCACTGAACGGAACCTGCTCCGCCGCCTCCAGCGCGCGCTTCACCTCAT
>DASZCB010000031.1:0-1539 GCA_035943575.1 Rhodanobacter sp.
ATCGCCATATAAATCTGAGCGAGACGATCCGCATTCATGGGCGGACAATGTGAGTGCGCCAAACCCTCCCTAACCATCTCCATCGTCGGCTCAATCGGCAACAACTTCCATCCCGGCTGTTCCTGTGCTGGCCGCGCTACCGGCGTGTATTCACGGATCACGTCATCTGACATGCGAATGACTCGCTCTGTGCATCGCGTTCCACATTCCGGACAATCGACTTCTTCGCCCTGTACTAGCTGTGCTGGCAGGTTCGCCATGCAGCATCCGAAGTCCTCATTCTCAGGGCAGTTGGATGGATCACCACTGCACTCTGGATAATCCGCCTGTGCTGGCGGGTGGGTGAATAGTTCAGTACCAGTCGGAAGTGCGGCCAGTGCTATCCAGTCTAGACAGCAAAAAGAAACGCTATTGTCATCGACTTCCTTCGCGCACGTTGTTGCCACCGGCATCGCACTCTCGTCCGCCTCGATGCGCTCAGCTAGGAGTGAGCGGAGCATGTCGGCCGCATCTTTCGGCGCTCGATCACAGGTATGCACCGCGTCTTTCCAGTCACCGAACGATTCGCGATACCAATTCGGCGTTGAACTTATAAGATGGGCCGCCATCGTTTCAATTTGTGTATCTGTGTACTTCGGTTCGGTGGTCATCTCACTCTCCAATCAAAAAGGAATCGCCTCGACCCATTCCACGCAACCATCACGCTGCGCGCTTTCGGGCACTTGTTGCTTCCACTGCCTGCACCAGCCATCCAGGAACATTTCGCAATCGCTGCACGGCGTCAGGATGGGCAGGGCTTGGATCGCCGCCTCCGCTTCCCTCGCCGCTTCCAACATCCACTCCCGCCTCGCCTTGTTCGGCAAACTCATAAGTCAAAATCTCCGGGTACTTGCCTGTTTCATCGACCGAGATCGACAGCGGGCTCGGCAGCTTCCACGCCATCGGCAATGCTTCCTCGATCGTGCGCGGCACGGCTTCCGAGGTGCGCGCTTGCCACCACCGCAGGGCCGTAGCGCGCGCTTGACCGGCGTGCTGGATGCACACGTATTGATTGAACCGGCGCATGCCGCAGGCGTAGGTGACGCGAAGGCAAGGCGGTTTGCCGGTCGCTTGATGGCGCGCGTAACTCACGCTGTGCACGATGTGCTCGGTGATGACGCGCTCGCGGTCCGTTGAAAGAACGGGGGCGTCGACGGGGCGGTCGCTGTGGGCCGGATCGGCGTTGCCCCATGTGTGCGTGCACCGCTCACCGTTCGCATCTTTGCCGGGACACTCGCGCGTCTGCATCGGCACGACTTCCTGACACTTCGGGCATTCCTTCGACGTGCCGCGCTCTACATGCGAGGCCTTTTTTGGGCGCGCGCTGCGTACCTTGATGGCGTCAACGGGGCCATGCTCAAGGAGATTCCCAGCGAAATCCAAGACCAGCGAGTCAGGCTTAGGGCCGCCTGCGATGGCGGCAAGGCGACCATCGCGCGTCGATAGGTCATAGCCTGGCGCGTAGATGATGCGAAACTCGCGCCCGATCTGCTGATACAT
>DASZCB010000032.1:0-2768 GCA_035943575.1 Rhodanobacter sp.
GGCCAGTGCCAGGCATTGACGGTGTACGCGGCTGTCGATATCGAAACGCAGGTGCTTGCCGCGGTAGCTGGCGGTGGGCGGGCGCGGGCGATCCGTGGGCAGGGCGATCTGCTCTGGCAGGTCGGCGAGCGCATTTTTCCAATAGCTAAGCTGCTTGCTGACCAGGCTATCCGGATTGCTCTCGTTGCCCAGTAACATCCGCTGCCATAGCGTGTAATCGGCATATTGCACGGGAAGCGCCGTCAGATGCGGCGCGTGGCCGGCGCAGCGTGCGACATAAGCATGGATCATGTCGCGTGCCAGCGGTGCCATGGAAGAGCCATCGCCGGCGATGTGATGCAACAACAGCAACAATACGTGCCGTTGCGGCGCCAAGCGCAACAGGTAGGCGCGCAGAGGAATTTCCTGGCTCAGATCGAAGGCATGGTTGGACGCTTCGGTCAGCGCATCGTCCAGCTCTGCTTCGGCAATGTCGCGCACGGCGAGCGGCAACGTAGCGCGTGCCAACACGGACTGGTGCGGAATATCGGATTGTGGGAACAGCGTGCGCAGACTTTCATGGCGCGCGACCAGATCGTGCAGCGCCGCCTGCAACGCGTCGACGTGTACCGGCCCTTCCAAATGCAGGGCAAGCGGGATGTTGTAAGTGGCGCTAGGCCCTTCCAGCTGATGCAGGAACCACAACCGCCGTTGCGCATACGACAACGGAAGCAGCGCTGGCCGTTGCATGGGCTGCAGCGGCAGATGCGTGACGTGGGATTGCGGCAGCACACGCGCCAGCGCTTCTACCGTCGGCGCTTCGAATAGCATACGGATGCCGACTTCCACCTGCAGGCGGTCGCGGATATAGCTGATCAAGCGCGTGGCCAATAACGAATGACCGCCGAGTGCGAAGAAGTTGTCGTCGATGCCGACTTTCTCCACACCCAGTACTTCGGCGAACAATGCGCACAAGCGTTGTTCCAGCGCATTGCGCGGCACACGCGTGCCACCGGATGCGAACGTGGGTACGGGCAGGGCGCGTCGATCCAGCTTGCCGTTGGGCGTCAGCGGTAGGTTATCGATGGCGACGAAAGCGGCCGGGATCATGTACTCCGGCAAGTGCTGGCCGAGTTCGTTGCGCAGGTGAGTGGCATCGAGGTTTTCTTCGGCCATGACCAGATAGGCGACCAGTTGCTTCTGGCCCGGCTGGTCCTCGCGCATGATCACCGCGTTAGCCGCGAAGCCGAGCTGAGCCAGGGCCGCTTCGACTTCACCCAGTTCGATGCGGAAGCCGCGCAGCTTTACCTGCTGATCGGCGCGGCCGCAGTAATCGAGCTGGCCGTCCGCGCGCCAACGAGCGAGATCGCCCGAGCGATACATGCGCTGTCCGGGTTCGAACGGATTGGCGACGAAACGTTCGGCGCTGAGTGCTGCGCGTCCCAGGTAACCACGCGCCAGGCCGATGCCGGCGATGTACAGATCGCCGATGCAGCCTTCCGGCACCGGCTGCAACGCCTCATTCAGCACATACAAACGGGTGTTCCAGACGGGCCGTCCCAACGGCGGCGTGACGTGGCCACGCAGCGCTCCACTCATCGCTGCGCAGATCGTGCTTTCGGTCGGTCCATAGGCGTTGATCACGCGGCGTGATTCGTTCGACCAGCTCTGCACCAGATGAGCCGGGCAGGCTTCGCCGCCGACGATTAGCGTGTGCAAGCTGTGCACTTTCTCCGCGTCGACACTGGCGAGTGCGCTGGGCGGAATCAGTGCATGCGTGACGCCGTAATGATTCAGCGCATCGGCCAATTCCTTGCCCAACAACACGCCGGGGCGCGGCGTTATCAGCGCGGCGCCGGCGGCGAACGCCATCAGTAATTCCATGCTGGCGGCATCGAAACTCAGCGAAGCGAACTGCAATACGCGGCTACGTGCATCGATATCGAAACGTTCCACCTGCGCGCCGGTAAGGCTGGGAATGCCGGCGTGGCAGATCACAACACCCTTGGGCCGTCCGGTCGAACCGGAGGTGTAGATCACATAGGCCGGATGCTCGGGACGCAGCGGGCGAACGCGTTCGTCGTCTTGCGGATCGTGCGCGGGGGCTCGTTGTAAAGCGGTTTGCAGCGACGCGTCGTCGATCCATAGCGAAGGCGTATCGCCGGGCAGGCGCTGTGCGGTGAGGCTGTCGCTGATCAGCAGATTGGGCCGTGCGTCGTCGAGCATGTAAGCGAGACGATCGCTCGGATAATCCGGATCGATGGGTAGATACGCCGCGCCGCTCTTCAGAATGGCGATCAACGCGACAACCATCTCCGCCGAGCGCGGCAACGCGAGCGCTACGCGGTGTTCCGGGCCGATGCCGCGTGCGATCAGTACGTGCGCCAGTCGGTTGGCCCGACGATTGAGTTCTGCGTAACTCCATACGCCATGCTCGCCGATCACCGCATCCGCGTCCGGCGTGGCGGCAACCTGTTGTGCAAACTGTAGCGGCTGTAAGGCGAATGGCAGTTCGTGCGTACTGGCATTGCGCGTTACCAGCAGTTCGTTCCGCTCTTGCGCATCCAGCAGATCGAGCCTGCCGACGGCCTGTTGCGGATCGATAGCGATCGCTTCGAGCAAACGATTCAGCCGCCCGGCCATGTGAGCGATGGATGCGTCGTCGAAGTGTCCCGCATCGTAGTTGAGCCGCAGCGAGAGCTGGACGCCGGGATTGACCAGCAAGCTGAGCGGATAATGCGTGGCGTCATGACTGTGGAAGCTGGAGACGCTGATCTCGCCCAACGCGG
>DASZCB010000033.1:0-3143 GCA_035943575.1 Rhodanobacter sp.
CGGAACGCCTTGGACAGCCCCGCGATTTCGATCGGGTCACCCAGATTGCTGCCGGTACCTTGAGCTTCCACATAACTGACAGCGCGCGCATCGACGCCTGCGCGCTGCAGAGCATCGCTCACCAACTGCGCCTGCATGTTCGGGTTGGGCACCATATAGCTGTTCGTCTTGCCACCCGAATTGACTGCGCTACCCTTGATCACGCCGTAGACATGGTCACCGTCGGCGACCGCGCGGTGCAGCGGCTTGAGCACGAGGGCCCCTACCGCCTCGCTGTCCACGAAGCCGTCACCGTCAGCGGCAAATGACTTGCATTGGTCGCCACTGGATAACATTGCCATCGACGACAAGTCGATCAGATGAGCCGGCGAGACGATCAGATTCACGCCGCCCGCAACCGCGACTTCACTGTCGCCGCTGCGCAGGCTTTCGATCGCCAGATGCACCGCCGTCAGCGAGGACGAGCACGCGGTATCGACCGCCATGCTGGGGCCCTGGAAATTGAACCAGTAGGAAACGCGGTTGGCGATCGACCAGAAACGCACGCCGGTGGCGTAGTTCTCGTTCATCACGCCGACAAACAAGCCGATCTTTCGGTTCTGGCACAGGCTTGCCGGCGTGTAGCCGGCATCTTCGATACTGGCGTGCACTTCTTGCATGAATAGCCGCTCTTGCGGGCCGATCAGCTGAGCATCGCGTGGCGTGATATTGAAAAACAGGCGATCAAAGCAATCCACGTCATCCAGCAGGCCCGCCCACTTGGTGTAGGTCTTGCCGGGTTGATGTTTTTGCTCGTCAAAGAACCTGCTGTTGTCCCAACGCTCGGGTGGTACTTCCGAAATGCAGTTGCGTCCCGCGGCGAGGTTCTCCCAGAACAGATCGACATCGGCGGCGCCTGGGTAACGACCTGACAGGCCGACGATGGCCACGTCGAAGCGCGGCGCGACCACGGGCGCGCTCACCGCGGTGGCTGCCGCCTTGGGCATGTCGACATCCGCCGGGATACGACTGGAACCACTCAACATGGGGTGAGGTGCCGATACCTGGCTCACCGTGCGCGTCGCACTGTGCATGGGCATGGATCGAGTCGCACTGACCACTGCATTCACGGAAGCGTCGCCCACCGACGACAGCGGTGCAACGGCAACATCCAGGCCGGTCCAGCGCAGCAAAGCCTTTGCTTCGGTCTGCATGAAATGTTCGACCAGGCTTTCGATGTTTTGATGTTCGAAGAACAAGGTCGTGCTGATGCTGTCGGCACCGAACACATCGCGCAAAGCGTTAGTCAGCTCCAGCACGAGGATCGAATCAATACCGTACTTGTCGAAGTTGACGTTGGCCTTGATCTCATCCGCCGGCAGCTTGACGCTTTTGCCGATCAGCCTCTTGAACTGCAGCGTGCTTTTCTCACGCAACAGTGCATGCACTGCCATGCCTACGTGCGCCGCGACGGCTGGCGCCTCGTCGGTTTCTCGGCTGCTGGATGGGGTAACGCTTGTCAATTCATCCATGTCAGTCGTGGCCCGTTCAATGTTGGTTCCGCGCGTCGGTTTGGGATCGAGCAGGCGCATGCTGAATTGTTTGATGCGGACGCAGACAAGACCTGTCGTGTCGCACAAATCGATATCGAGTTTCTGGACCACGTCATCCGCGGTCGTACCGGCGCTGTAGCGCACGATGGCCCACATCTGGCTCGTGCACGGCGCCAGTACATCCAGCGCCTCCAGCGCAAACGGCAACGCCAGCGATATCTCGCCCTTCCCTACCGTGGCCATCTGCAAGCCCAACGACGCCTGCAAGCCAGCGTCGAGCAGACTGGGATGCAGCACATACTGGTTGAGCGACGAAGCTACCGAAGCCGGCAAAGTGATCTGCGCCAAGACTTGCCCCTGGCCGACAAACACCTCGTCAAGGCCACGGAAGCCCGGCCCATACTGCAGGCCCTTCTGTTCGAATACGGCATAGCATTGCGCGGAGCTGAGATGCGCCACGGCGCACTGCTCGCGCAAGGCAGCCAGATCGTGGCAGGCCACCATGTCGATGGCATCCGCATCACGCACGATGCCTTGGCCGTAAACGGTGACTTCGTCCTCGGCGTCACTATAGATTTCGTAACGGATCGCACCGTCCTGCTGCGGATGCAGCGCCAGATGCAAGGCGATACCCGTCGCTCCCGCGACCACCGGTCGCGCCCACACCACTTTGCTCAGCGACAAACCGCCGTCCCGATGGGTTGCTTCACGCGCGGCGGCGAGCGCCATCTCGAGTTGCGCCACACCCGGCAGCACGCGCTGATCTTCCACTCGGTGGTCAGCCAGGAAGAATTCCTCGCCATCGAAGCGACTGCTATATCGCTGGACCGCCAGGTCCGACGTGTTGCGATGTAGCAAGGGATGCAACATGTCGCCGGCGGTTGGCATGCCTGCGTGCACAGCCATCCCGCCCGAGACCCAATACCGCTCACGCGCGAACGGATAGCTCGGCAAGCTGATGCGGCGTGGCTTGTGGCTGCCGTACAGCGCATTCCAGTCAAGACTGTGCCCTTTCACCCACTGCTCAAGCAATTTGCCGAACTCGCCCTGCTCGACCCAGGCTTGCATCGACTGGGTCAGTTCTTCATCGACTGCGAACCACGTCGTCGCGCCCTTAAGGCGCGTGGCCTGTCCGCGATAGAGATCGTCCGAGTCACCGTTATCCGCGAGGAAGCGCGTTAGCTTCCCGCGCAAGTCGGCCAGCGAGTCGACCACGAGACCCAGCCGTTCTTCCATCGCTTCACGCCCGACCTGCAACGTATAGGCCAGATCGGCCACCTGGATCTCTGACTCTGCTTGCGGCGAGTCGATAAATGCGAGCAGCTGCTGTACCTGCTCACGCAGACGCTCTTCATTGCGTGCCGACACCACCACCACGACCGGGCCATTCGCGGCCGGAGCCGTCACCGCCGTTGGAATGTATTCCTCCAGCACCACATGGGCATTCACGCCACCGAAACCAAACGAACTCACGCCGGCGCGGCGCGGCAGCGCTCGGCCGTGTGCATCGCGTATCGCCGTCCATTCACGTGCTTCCTGCACCACATAGAAGGGACTGTCGTTCAAGTCGATATATGGATTGAGGCTATCGCTGTGCAGGCTTTTCACCAG
>DASZCB010000034.1:0-1931 GCA_035943575.1 Rhodanobacter sp.
ACCTTGACGCTGCTGACCGCGATGTTCTCGCGCACCAGCTGCAGGTCGATCAGCTTGTCGCTCTTGGCGTGCACTACGGTCAGTGCGATCTTGCTGCCGGGCTTGCCGCGCAGCTGCTTGAACATCTCCTCGACATTCTCCGGATCGATCAATGTGCCGTTGATCTTGACGATGCTGTCGCCGGCCTTGATGCCGGCGCGCGCCGCCGGGGTGTCGTCGATCGGCGAGACGATGCGCAGGCCGCCATCGACCTGCAGCACCTCGATGCCGAGCCCGCTGTACTGGCCGGTGGTGTCCTCGCTGAGCTGGGCCAGGCCGTCCTTGTCCAGGTACTCGCTGTGCGGATCGAGCCCGCTGAGCATGCCGGTGATCGCAGCCTTCATCAGAGTCTTGTTGTCGACCTTCTCCACGTAAGCCTGGCGCACCACCTCATACACCCGGCTGAAATTGCGGATGTCGTCCAGACTCACCTGATCGGTGCTGCTGCTGGCGCTGGCAGGTGCGACGGCGCTGCTGTCGGTGGCAGGCAGGTCGACCGGTGGTGCGGCCACGCTGGTGGCGGCAGCCGGCGCGCTCTGCGCGTGGGCGCATGGCGTCAGCAGCAGCGGCACGGCCAGCAGCAGGCCGGTCAGACCGAGAGTTTGGCCACGGGTGGAAAGGCGCATGCGGGTGACTCCGTACGACGGGCAAGCATCGCGCCGGAACGCGATGGAAAGTGTGGAACATACCTACGACAACCGAATATCGGAGTAATTCATCGAAGGCACAGGTCTAAGCCTGCGACGCCATGGCGATTGCGTCAACGGCGCTGGCTTAGCCAGCTGCGCGGATCGACCGGCTGGCCGCCCTTGCGCAGCTCGAAATACACGCCGGTATTGACGCCGGTGGGCGCGCTGGCCGTACCGATCGCCTGACCGGCATCGACCTGGTCGCCGACGCCGTGCAGCAGGGTCTCGTTGTTGCCGTACATGCTCATCCAGCCGTTGTCGTGGTTGACGATCAGCAGCATGCCGTAACCGCGCAGGAAGCCGGCGTAGATCACCCGACCACGCGCGACCGCGTGAATCTCACTGCCGCCATCGGCCTTGATCAACACGCCGCTGCCGTAGCTGTGGACATCGCCACTGGCCGGCCATGGCAGGTTGCCGCGGATATTGGCGCTGGCGTTGCCGACTTCCACCGGCGGCGGTGGCTTGTGGCCCGGGTGCTTGCGGGCGGCCGCTTCACGTGCGGCGGCCTCACGTGCGGCCGCTTCGCGGGCGGCCTCGTCGATCACCTTCTGCAGTTTGTCGACCAGGTTGTTGAGCGATTGCGCGTTCTGCTTCAGCGCGGCCAGCCGTTCCGCCTGATCCTTGTACTGGGCATCGGTGGCGGCGGCCAGCTTCTGCTGCGCGGCGCGTTGCTGGCTCAGCGTTTTTGCCTGTTGTTCGCGTTGTGTTTTGGTGGCCTGCAAGGCCTGTTGCTCGCTGGTGATGGTGCTTTCCAATTCCTGCAGTTTGGTCAGGTCGGCCATCAACTGCTGTACCCGCGCCACACGGTCCTGCTGGAAATATTTCGAATACACCAGTGCGCGGGAAATGCGCGCCACGTCTTCGTCGCCCAACAGCAGACGCAGATCCGAACCGTGACCAAGCGCGTAGGTGGCGCGCAGCAAGTCGGCGATGGCCGCGCGCTGGCTGTCCAGCGTCTGCTTCAAGCTGGTGCGCTGCTGTTGCAGCTGATCCAACTGCTGCTGCTTGGCCGCCAGCTCGGTGTCGGTCTGTCGCATCGCGCGTGCCGCGCCGGCCAGCGCATTGGCCTGCTTGGCGAGTTCGGCATTGACGCTGTCACGGCGCTCGGCGGTATCGGCCTGCTGTTTAGCCAGCGCTTCCATCTTGCTGCGCAGGTCGGCCAGTTTCTGTTTCGCTTCGGCCTGTTCGGTGCGGCTTTTG
>DASZCB010000035.1:0-3768 GCA_035943575.1 Rhodanobacter sp.
GTGAGTACCGACGGGTTGTCGGATCCGCTGCCGGCCTGCCCGCCCGCACCGGTCGTGCCGCCGCTGACCTGATCGGAGAGGGCAGTGACCTTCGAGGCCTGTTGATCGAGTGCGTTGCCCCAGGCTTTCGCCATGGCCTCGAACCAGCTCTTGGATTGATCGCTGCTCGCCGACTGTCCGGCGGCTGCGCTAGCGCCGGAAATCGCCAGGTCGGGGAACTGCGAGTTGTTGCCTGCATTGTTGATGGTGTTGCTCATGGTCGTCTCCTTTGCTGTGACGGCACTACTGCAGCGGTGCCTTGAACCGGACCGGCGTCGACCGATCCGCTGGAACGTCGACCGACACTTGGTCACCCGACGTGAACGGGCTGCGAGGCCCGGATGAACTTCAGTGCGCTACCGATGGCTTCTCCACGGTTGCTGGTTTCGTCATGCTGGACGGTATCGCCGGTGCGGCCGCCGTGGCAGCCACAGCGGGCGGGAAAAAGGCCGTTGTACTCGCCTCGTCGATCGCCTGCGGCACTTGGTAACTGTCGTCCTTCTCGAGCTGCTTGAGGCTGTTGTCGGGCATGCGCACGAGAATCGCGTCGTTGTCCGCCACGCCGAGGAACACGCCGCCTTGTGGCAGCACCACGCCGGGGTAGTAGCGCGAGCCATCCTGGGTGATCAGGTAGCTGTCGCTGCCGCTGTTGACGTGGCGGATGTGCTTGCCGGGGTCGAGCTTGGCCGGGGTGAGCGGCGTCTCGTCGTAGTTCTTGGTAGCCAGCCGCAGGCTCAGCAGCTCGGTGCCTAGCTTCTGCATGTCGCTGGAGCCGAGCACTTCTTTCTGCACCTTCGCCGCGTTGTCGCGATCGCCGAAATGCCCGGCGACCACGATGTCGCCTTGGTCGAGCAGGGTGGTTTCGACGATGAAGCCGTGCATGGCGAAAATGTCGATGACCTGCTTGGCCACGCTGGGCCAGTCGCGCACGGTCAATTCGGTATTGAGGCCGGCGGCGGAAAGTTTCCCCTTCAACTGCGGCAATTGCGCCGCATTGCCGACCACTCCGCGGACCAGCAGGCGGTTGTCGACGCCAATGCTGGCGTTGACGTGCCGCAACGACATGTCGTGCAGGATGCCCTGCACCTGCGCAAGCTGCTGGGCGGTGCTACGCGTCGCGGTCGCCACCGGGTGGTTTACTTTCCAACTGCCGAACAGCACCAGCGCGGCCACCAGCAGGAGCAGAGCGACCACGCTGAGCAGGCCGCGACGACGGCCGGCGAGCTGATGTTCGGTGAGCACCGGCACGCCGGTACCGGCGGCATCGGCCAGACTCTGCCAGCGCTCGTTCCAGTGCGGGCCCACGGCCAGTTGAACCTCGGCAAGATGCGCGACGGCGAAGTGCTCGAGGGTGATGTTCTCGCCGGTGGCGATCAGTCCTTCGTGCGTGCCGACACCACCATCCATCGCGCGCAGCAGCACCTGGTCGCCGACCACGGTGAGCACGCAGTGATGCGCGGCGATGCCGTCGTCGGCGAGGATCAGATCGCAGTCGTCGGCGTGGCCGATCATCAGGATGCCGCGGTCCGGCAGGCGCATCTCCGCGCCCGCGTGCATGCCCGTCAATACGCGCAGGCTGAGCTGCACGCGCGGAGATTTCTCCATGGCGTGCCGGCTCGGTTTTCCCCTGCTCAGGTTGACGGGTGCGCTGCTCATCTCATCCTCGTCAATGCCTGCTCGGTTTCTGCAGCGGCTGCACCATGACCGGCTGCGGCGGCACCGGCGACGGCGACGGAAGCGGCTGCTGGATCACTGTGCGTCCGCGGTAGTTCCAGGGCGACTCCTGCTGTTGCTGCTGCTTGTCGATCTGTTGCTGGGTGTCAATGGTCACCTGCGACGAACTCGGCGTCTGCTGGCCGGTGATGTGGTTGAGTGCCACCAGACGCGGGGTGATCAGGAACAGCCGCTCGGTGTGGTCGCGTTCCTTCTGCACGGTCTTGAACAGGTAGCCGAGCACCGGGATGTCACCGAGCAAGGGGATCTTGTGCTCCATGTTCTGGCCCTGGTCCTGGATCAGCCCGCCCAGCAGCAGGCCCTGGCCATCGGCGATCACCGCCTGCGTGTTGACCGCGTTCTGGCTCACGATCGGGTACTGCACCTTGTTGGCGTCCTTGGCCGAGTAGCTGATGTTGCCGTCCTCGATCTGCACCATCAGGCGGATGCGCGGCAGGCCGTTCTCCATCACCACGTGCGGCGTCACGCGCAAGGTGGTGCCGGCCACGACGTTGTAGAGATCTGAGTTGTAGGCGCCCTGCACGGGGATGTAGACGGTCTGGTTGCTCTGGATGACCGCTTCGGCGTCATCCATGGTGATCACCTGCGGGTGCGTTACCACGTGAGTCACGCCATCGTCTTCGAGTGCATTGACGTTGAAGATGAACTTCGCCGGATCACCCAGGATCGCGCCGATCTGAAATCCGTTGTTGAACAGGGACGGCAAGGCGCCCGTATTGCCCAGGCCCAGTGCGGCGAGCAGCGTCGCCTTGGTGGAGAGCGATGCAGAATCCGAGGTGCCGCTGAAGCCGACGGTGTTGCGGCCGTTGCGATAGAACCAGTTGACACCCAGCTTGCGTGCCTTGCTCTTGTCGACATCGATGATGGTGGCTTCGATCTCCACCATCTGCGGTGCGACGTCGAGCTGGCGGATCAACTCGTCGTACATCGGCAGGCGATCGGCGGTATCGCGCACGATGATCGCGTTGCGGAAGCTGTCGGCGACGATGCGGCTGCCGCCGGCGCCCGAGGTCACCTGCAACGCACCCTGCTGTGCAGCGGGCACCAGTTGCGCGTTCGGCGGACTCAAGCCGTCATCGTCCGCCTGTGCCTGACTCGAATAGTCGCCCAGCGGCGGTGGCGGCTGGCCACCGCTGGCAGCCAGGCCTTGTCCGCGCAGGCCGCGCTGGCGTGCGGAGATCATCCGTTCGTGCGCGCCGCTGAACTGGCCGTCGCTGCCGGATTCTCCGACCAGCTCGCGCAGCACGCTGGCGACGCCGGGAATCGTCACCTGGCGATTGCCTATGGTCATCGTGGTATCCGATGCCCATGCGTACTTCAGCGGATAGAACTTGAAGCGCGAGGTCGGGTTCTGGCCCAGGCCGGAAATGGTCTGCGCCATCTGCTTGACCTGCTCGGCGAAGCGCTTGGTGCCGGTGATGGTGACCAGTCCGGTGCTCGGCTCGAGTTTCCATATATTGCCGGTCGCGGTATCGGCCCAGTTCACGCTGGCCATCGCGGCGAGAAACTGCTGCTCCACCGGCAGCGGTATGGTGGAGTAGTCGGTCTGGCGCTCCGAATCCAGATACACATAGACGGCCGAACCGTCCCAGTAGGCGAGCAGGTTGTTGCTGTCGGCGATGCGGCGCCAGACCTGCGCGTAGGTGCCCTTGAAGTTGCCGTTGATGGTGCCGCTGCGCGCGGCAACCTGTGAACTCAGTACCACTTCCAGGCCTTGGTCGTGGAAGAAATCGGGCAGGATCTCGTGCAGCGTCTTGTCGCTCTGGATCTCGGTGGTCCCGCGCTTGAACGGAATGGATGACGCTTCCACGACTGCGGTGGAGAACAACAGGACCACCAGCGCGCCGGCGCATGCCAGCCATTGGTTCCTGCGTTCCAACGTGTCCCTGTTTCTACGCATCTACGTTTCCCTTGCCTGTCGGTTGGTGAATGGAGTTCGTGCTCAAACGGCCAGTTGGCCCACGGGTATCAATTGCAGGTCCGGCACCAGCTCCT